>JAGBLA010000039.1 GCA_017635675.1 Ruminiclostridium sp. | reverse complement strand
TTGAATAGAGAAAATGAGATGATTGCGCCAAATGCAAGGAAAGGCTCCGAAAGCTTGCTGACGCAAGGTGAGGAGACTTGACGAAGCAGTTGGTGCAAGCAGTTCTTTTTCTCTCAAATGGGTTTTTAGAGGTTCCCTAATATATATGGCGGCAGACTTCGCTAAAATCACAAAAAGCTGTATGGGATAACAAAACAGATAATTCGATAACTAAGAGAAGAACATAAAAACAAGGAGACCCAAAATGGCAAAACAGTTAAGACTTCTGCTCATTTACCCAGATTTTCTCGAAGAGGACAAGTACAGTAAGAACAAGCTCGGCAATTACAGCGAGGGGCTCGCGTCAATATCCGCTGTGGTCAAGGGCGGCGGACATGACGTAAAGCTTTACCACGAGCTTTATATGCCCGAAAAGCAGGAATTTCTCGACAAGGTAAAGAGCTTTGAGCCCGACCTTATCGGCTTTACAGCGCGAACCACCGCGATACCGTTCATTACGGAGATGTGCGCATGGCTCGACGACAACCTGCCGGATATACCGGTGCTCATAGGCGGTTATCACGCTATCCTCGTACCGGACGAGTGCGCGAAGATACGCGGCATAGATATAGTATGTGAGGGCGAGGGCGAATACCCGATACTTGAACTCATGGACTCCATGCGCGACGGGGAAATGCGCACGGATATTCTCAGTATGCACTATAATCTCCCAGACGGCACATACAAGAAAAATCCCGTGCGCCCGCTCATCGAAGACCTTGACGAGCTGCCATTCCCGGATTTTGACCTGTTCGACTACCCGAACCTTGACCGCTCGAAGAACTTCACCGCTATGGTAATGCTCTCGCGCGGGTGCCTGTTCAGCTGCACATACTGCGGAAACTCACAGTTCCGCAACATCTACCCCAATAAGAAAAAATACTGCCGTTTCCGCAGCCCCGAAAAATCTATTGAGCTGCTTGAACTGCTCGTAAAGAAGTATCCGTTCATCAAGTTCATTGAGTTCCGTGATGCTATATTCAATATGTACAAGGAATGGTTCTATGAGTTCATGCCGATGTACATTGAGCGCATACATCTGCCCTTCAACTGCAACCTGCGTTTTGACGTTCTCGACGAAGACATGGTGCGTATGCTTAAAGAAGGCGGCTGCTACATGATAGATATCGGTCTCGAAAACGGCAATGAAGAATTCCGCCGCAAGTACCTGCACCGCAACATGAAGAACGATATGCTCATTCAGCAGGCAAAGTGGTTCCGCAAGTACAAGATAACCGCGCTTACCTATAATATAGTAGGTCTGCCGTATGAGACTATTGAGCTGTCACTTGAGACCATAAAGCTCAATGCAAAGCTCGACGTGGATAAGGTGATACCGAATATTTTCTACCCATACCCCATGACGATACTTGAAAAGACCGCGCGCGACGGCGGTTTCATAGACCCGTCCGTTGACCCCAACGACCCCGTGCAGCTTCGTATGCCGCAGTACCCGAAGTACGACATACTTTATATAGCTTACAATTTCAACAAGCTGGTGCGCAAGTACAAAGCGATATACGCTCTGCCGCCCGAACAGGCTGCAAAAAAAGAAGCCGCGCTGGATAAGAAGATAATCTCGAAGCATTACCCGCGCAAGTTCCTGTATAAGACCGCAAAGGCTAAGGAAGATGCTTTCATCTGGGCGAAAAAGGTGCTGAAAAAGGTATCTCCGAAGCTGTTCATCTTCTTGAAGAACAAGACCATGAAGGAGGTCAAGCAGTGAGCGTTATCGAAGTAAAGGCTTCACAGAGCTACAAAGTACACATCGGACGAGGACTGCTCGGCAGATGCGGGGATATGACCGCCGAGGTCATTAATCCCTGCCGCATCGCAATTGTTTCGGACGACAACGTTTTTCCGCTTTACGGCGAGACCGTCAAAAGCTCGCTTGAAAGCGCCGGGTTCACTGTAAGCTGCTATGTTTTCCCTCACGGTGAACAAAGCAAGTCCCACGACAATCTGCTGAAGCTTTACGGCTTTCTCGCGGAGGAGAGCTTCACCCGCTCAGACTGCATTGCGGCGCTCGGAGGCGGAGTTACCGGCGACCTTGCGGGATTTGCGGCAGCTTCCTACCTTCGCGGCATTGACTACGTGCAGATACCGACTTCACTTCTCGCACAGGTTGACAGCTCGGTGGGAGGAAAGACCGCTGTGGATATCCCCGCGGGCAAAAATCTGGTTGGAGCATTCAAACAGCCGCGTCTTGTCCTCGCTGATATCGACACTCTCGGCACACTTCCGGATGAATTCTTCCACGACGGAATGGGCGAAGTAGTGAAATACGGCATGATATGGTCTGAAAAGCTGTTTGAGCTCCTCGAAAGCGGGGATGTGAAGTCTCACCTTGAAGATATAGTCTCTTCCTGCGTTGATATAAAACGCGAAGTCGTTGAGACAGATGAATTTGACAAGGGACTTCGCATGATACTCAATTTCGGACATACGCTCGGTCATTCGATAGAGAAAACGCAGAATTTCTGCGGACTGTCTCACGGCATGGCAGTCGCGGTCGGTATGTATATGATAACCAAAGCCGCCGAAAAGAACGGCATTATTGCCGAACCCATAAGCGACAGGCTCAGAAGGTGTCTTGAAACGAACCACCTGCCCTGGTCGGTCGATATCCCCGCGGAAACTCTGTTCGCAAACTCGGTGAACGACAAAAAACGTTTCTCTGACGATATCAACATCATCATCTGCAAGACAATCGGCAAGGCAGAAATAGTAAAAATGCCTGTAACGGAGTACAAAAAGCTTATTACTGATTAACTATGGATATAAAGATCACACCTACCTTTCTTCACGGAAAAATAACCGTTCCCCCGTCAAAGAGCATTTCCCACCGTGCGCTTATCTGCGCGGCTCTTGCCGACGGACGGAGCGTGCTGCATGATGTTCTGGACTGTGATGACACCGCAGCAACAGCCAACGCCCTCACAGCGCTTGGTGCGCACATTGAGACAGCCTGCGGCACGACTGTCGTGGACGGTATAAAAACTCCTGCCGTGTCGGCAGACATAGACTGCATCGAGAGCGGCTCAACTCTGCGGTTCATGATACCGATAGCCGCAGCCCTCGGCACAGTGACAACGTTCCGCGGACGGGCAAATCTGCCCAACCGCCCGATAACGCCGTATCTTACGGAATTTCCGAAGCACGGCGTTACTTTTGATACCGAAAAAATGCCGTACACCATATCCGGCAGACTTACAGGCGGTGACTTTCCCGTCACAGGAGATATCTCCTCACAGTTCATAACCGGGTATATGCTCGCACTGCCGCTTACCGGCGAGGAGTGCATGATCAAGCTTACTTCCCCGCTCCGGTCACGGCCGTACGCGGAGCTTACAGCAGATGTCATGCGCACATTCGGCTGTGCGGTCGATATCGGACAGGACTGCTTCACGATACATCGCGGCAGCATATTCGAGTCCCGTGAATACACTGTTGAAGCTGATATGTCACAGGCTGCGTTCTTCCTGACAGCCAACTGCATCGGCGGAGACACCCGTCCCGTAAACCTTAACCCTCACAGCGCACAGGGTGACCGCGCTGTCATAGGTATAACACGCGGGTTTTCCGAAAACGGCGGCAAAGCCTTTGACGTGAACGCCGAGGATATCCCGGATCTGGTTCCGATACTCACGGTGCTTGCCTGCTTTGCGGAGGGAACATCACATATCACAGGCTGCGGGCGGCTTCGTATCAAGGAATGTGACCGTCTGAACGCGATAAGCACTGAACTGAACCGTCTCGGTGCAAAAATCGAGACAACCGCAGACAGCCTAACCGTTCACGGCGTCAAGTCACTTCACGGCGGTGAATGTGAAACTTACAGCGACCACAGGATAGCAATGTCACTTGCGATAGCTTCACAGCGGTGTACAGAGCCGCTTATCATAAAGGGAGCGGAGTGCGTTTCAAAATCGTACCCCGACTTCTTCAAGGACTTTGAAAAACTCGGAGGTATGGCTGATGTCATCTGATCTCAATTTCGGGGAGTTCTCCGTTTCGATATTCGGAGAATCCCACGGTGCAGGAATAGGCGCGGTAATCAACGGGCTGCCGTCGGGCGTTGAGCTCGACATGGACAGGATACTCGACTTCATGGCAAGGCGCGCCCCCAAAAAGGACGGAATGAGCACCCGCCGAAGTGAAAAGGATACCCCGGAGATACTCTCGGGTCTGTACAACGGAAGGACTACCGGAACTCCGCTCGCAGCCATTATCCGCAATACCGACACCCGCTCGCAGGATTACAGGAACATATCCACGGCGGCGCGCCCGGGACACGCGGATTATACGGGATTTATGCGCTACGACGGTGCAAATGACCCCCGCGGCGGAGGGCACTTCTCCGGCAGGCTGACGGCTCCGCTGGTATTTGCCGGTGCGGTCTGCGCACAGGTGCTTGAACGGCTCGGAATCGAGAGCTGTGCGCATATACTCGCTATTGACGGAGTGTATGACGACAGTTTCAGCGAGCTTGATGTGCCGCATGAGCTTATGGAAAGCATAAAATCACGTGAAATGCCGCTGATAAACGAGAGCCGCGCAGAAGAAATGCGCGCACATGTGCTGAAAGCATCGGAGGAGCTTGACTCCGTAGGCGGTATCATTGAATGTGCAGTCACGGGACTTCCCGCAGGCATAGGCTCACCGATGTTCGACGGACTTGAGAACCGTATCTCACAGGCAGTATTCGGGATACCCGCCGTTAAAGCGATAGCCTTCGGAAAAGGGTTCGACTTCGCTCGGATGCGCGGCTCGGCGGCTAATGACCAGATGTATATGGACGGCGATACGGTAAAGACTTCCACAAATAACAACGGCGGCATTTACGGCGGTATCTCAAGCGGTATGCCCATTATATTTACCGTTGCCGTGAAACCTACCCCGTCTATCGCAAAGCCGCAGAAAACTGTGGATTTCATCAGAAACAAGGATACAGAGCTTGAGATAAAGGGCAGACACGACGCCTGCATCGTTCCGCGCGCCGTTCCCGCAGTGGAAGCCGCAGCGAATATCGCTGTGCTGTCATTTATAGTATGAACAGGGTGATTTGAATGAATAACGGCACCGACAAACTTGATGTTTGCGTTTATCTGTGCTTTATACTTGACAGATTGGGAAAACTTCCGGAAAGTGTTATCGGCGAGATAATACTCTCTGCGTCGCCTAACGACTATTTCGAGACTATGGGCAACATAGGCTTTATGCTCGATAAAGGGCTTATCGCAGAGGAAAAGGACGAGCACGGAGAAAGCGTGTTCACGCTTACCGAGGAGGGCTTGCGCACATCGCAGAACCTGTCCTCTCACCTGCCCCCTACTCTCAAAGAGCGCACAGTAACCGAGGGGAGCGCACTTCTCGCCCGCAATGACCGTGAACGCTCGGTGCGGTGCAGTATTCTGCATGACAGGAAAAAAGACCGCTATGACCTCAACGTGAGGTTTCTCAATGAGCTCAACGGCGAGACGCTGCTTGATATAACCATGTACGCGCCGGACGAGAAAAAAGCGCTTGAAATGCGGGACAGGTTTCTTGAAAAGCCAACTTTCATCATAACGCAGACTATGAATATGTTCTTAAAGGACGACTTTTTTATTTAGAACATCAAATCGGACGGAGGACAGATATGAACCGTATAAAACAAAAGGCAGCTGCTGCTTTCGCAGCTATGGCAATGCTTATGACATCCGGGTGCGGCGGTACGCAGGAAAACTCACAGACCGCTGCTGAGCCTGCCGCACCTGCCGACACGACCGCAGCACAGCAGGAAAACACTCCCGCGGAAAGCACGCTTTCCAACCCTGTGGCAATGACAGCTGACGGCGATGTTGACATGACAGTCGCTCTGAGCTACGAGACCGACTTCGACGCACTGTTAAAACAGCTCGACGAGCTGAAAACAAGCGATGACCACCCGGTGTCGCAGAACTCCAATCCCGAGACCTTAGAGCTTTATCGCTGGCTGAAAAGCATTTACGGAAAGCAGGTGCTCTCGGCACAGATGCTCGGCAACAGCCAGGACATGGATTTCCTGACATATTACTATTACACCGACGAACTGCCCGCTATGAAAGGCTTTGACTTCATTTTCAAAACAACTCCATACGGCGACGGTGAAGACTGGACGCAAATGGCGATAGACTGGCACACCAAGTCGGGAGGAATAGTATGCTTCTGCTGGCACTGGAATGTTCCCTGCGACATAGATGACCCGGACAACAACGGGACCGCGTTCTACACCCCGGGAGCCCAGGCGGGAAACCCCGGCACGACTTTCGATATAGCAAAAGCGGTCACTCCCGGCACCAAGGAATATGAACGCGCCGTACATGACATCGACCTTATAGCACATGAGCTTCAGCGCCTTGAAACGGCGGGAGTACCTGTACTGTGGAGACCGCTCCACGAAGCGAGCGGCAGCTGGTTCTGGTGGGGACTTAAAGATAAGGAGCAGGCACAGCAGCAATACTATCAGAAACTCTGGTACATGATATTCGACCGTCTTGAAAACTATCACAAGCTCACGAACCTTATATGGGTATGGAACGGACAGACAAAGCACTGTCAGGTACACGAAAACACCTACGATATAGCGGGTATAGACGTATATCCCTCCACAGAGGATCACTCGGTTCTGGAGAGCGACTACAACAGGCTTAAAGGTTTCTCCGCGGACGGAAAGATGCTGGCGCTTTCGGAGTGCGGTTATATACCCGACCCTGATGAACTCGCACAGAACATGGATAATGTCAAGTGGCTGTATTATATGCCATGGAACAGCAGCGGAATGGGCGACGGTGCGTTCATCTGCAAAGGCACCAACCTTATCGGACTGCCGCTTATAAACGAGAACAGGATAAGCGCGGAGCTTATGAAGAAGGTCATGGGCTCGGAAACTGTCATCACCTGGTCGGAGCTTCCTGAATTCGACGGCACGGAGCATGAGCTCCCGCTCACGATAAAGGCGAAGCTGCCTGATATTCAGTTTCAGCGTGAAAAGGACGCCGAGAAGGCTTCACAATAAGGAGGAAGCATGGATATCTTACTTGAAAACGGCAGCTCAAAGGCTGTCATACGTGACAAGGGCGCGGAGCTGAGATCTCTCCGCATTGACGGCAAAGAGCTTATGTGGGGAGCTGACCCGGCTTTCTGGGGAAAGACTTCACCGATCCTCTTCCCGATGATAGGAAATCTGCGCGGCGGAAAAACTTTGATAAACGGTACGGAATACGCTATAACCAAGCACGGCTTTGCGCGTGACAACACCTTTTCATTCTTCATGGCGGAGAAGAACTGCGCGGTATTTGAGTTCAGCGCTGATGATACCACAAAGAAGTCGTTCCCCTTCGATTTCGAGCTGAGACTGAACTATACACTTTATACCGAAAGCCTTGAAATTAAGTATTCGGTCACCAACAAAAGCGATACCGCAATGCCGTTCTGCATCGGAGCGCACCCCGCGTTTGCCTGCCCCGCCGAGGAGGGCTCGGAGTTCTCCGATCATTCCATAGTATTTGAAAAGCCCGAGACTGTGAACAGCCCCGTAATGAACCTTGAAACACGTATGTGGGGCGATAAAGACCGCATTTCACGGCTAAACGGCGAGTGTGAGTTCAGACTTGCTTATCCGCTGTTCGACAATGACTGTGTTTACTTCGACACTATAAGCTCAAAGAGCGTAAAACTCATATCACGCAAGACCGAAAAGGGCGTCCGTGTCGCATGGACAGGCTTTGAAACTCTCGGCGTGTGGACGCCCGACCACAAGAATGCGCCGTTCGTATGTATCGAACCGTGGTGCGGCTGCGACGACTATGATACCGATGACGGCGTATTTGAACATAAGCGCGGTATCCAGCTTGCCGCTCCAGGTGAGACAAAGAGATACAGCATGACAGTCTCCGCAATATAATACAAGCCCGGACAGCTTAAACTGCCCGGGCAATTATTATTTCATGGCTTTCCATTCATTCGTGAGGAAGTAGCGCGAAACCGCACCCACGATATCTTCCTTGCTCATGGTTTTAAGCAGATATCCCTGAGGTTTGAGCCTCATTACGCGTTCAACGCTCTCACGGTCGTCCCTTCCTGTGAGGAATATGACGGGTATGCCTGCCGACGCGGGCTCGCTCCGTATCATTTCAAGCACCTGCGGTCCGGATGTTACAGGCATCTCATAATCAAGAAGTATAAGGTCGGGCGTGTTCGTCGCTATGAAAGTAATCGCCTGCATTCCTGAATTCACTGCTGTAACATGATACATCGGCGTAAGCCATGTCTGCATCATTTTAAGGAACGAAACATCGTCGTCAACCATAAGTATGTGTCTGCCCGTTCCGTCGTCACTCACGGCGCTGCTTGAAGTCACTCTCCCAAGCTCGTCAGCGAGCTTGCGCATATCGAAAGGACGCAGGAAACTGCGGGTGATGATGCTTTCGGGAATACTGTTTTTTACAAGCTCCAGCTCCTTGTCATATCCGATGACACACAGCACTTTTTTATACTCCATGCACACATCTTTGAGATACACGAGCGCTTCGGACTTTTCGCTCACATAGCTTCCCGCGTAAAGCAGAAAGATGTCCGCCTCCGATATCCCGTCCTTTATTTCATCAACAGCGGGAGATATCTGTATAACATTAAATCCTGCGGTCTTTTTCAGATTGTTAGCAAGAGCATCGACCATAAATCCCCCGCTGTCGCTTATCAGCAGAATATTCTTTTGCATGACGCTTCTCCTTTATATGTTTTCAAGCAGGCTGTTCACCTTGTCCCAGTCAAACCGCGATACCGCATTTTTCAGCGCGTTCACCCGCTCATCCTCCGGCTCGGGGATGCGATACCCGGAAAGCGAGTCAAGCACGAACGATATGCTCTCGTTGTCGAACATACCGGAAAGCTCGCGTATCGCGTCATAAGCTTCATTCAGCTTTTCTTTCGGTATCAAGGGCAAGCTCTCGTCGGTCTCCTGCTTATCTTTCAGAGGTGACAGGGCTTTCGCAAGAGCGCGGTAGTTTGCGATAAGCTCGTCCATATCCTTTTCAAGTGCCGCTGTATCGCCGTCGTTTCCCGCTTTTTCCATGCGCTCGGCAAAATCACCGAGCCGTATTGCTCCGACTACTCTCGATGTGCTTTTGAGAGCGTGGACTTTCACCGTAACATTCGGGATATCCCGCTCACGCCAGTATCGCTCTATCTCCTCCGCCGACTCGTCAGCGCTGTCCTCATACACCTTCAGCGTTTCCATGTATGTTTCCGCATCACCGCAGCGCTTTATGCCCTCCGCCGCGTCTATCATCGTGATATTCAGCAGCCAGCCCGGCACAGTGCTCTCCTCGTTTCCGATAAGCTCCGGTTCCTCCGGCTCACTGTCGGGCGACACGGTCTGCACCTTCCCGGGCGGCAGATACTTGATAAGCGCCATTTCAAGCTGCTCGGGGTTTATCGGTTTCGTCAGATAATCCGTGAAGCCCGCCGAAATGTACATCTCACGCGCCCCCGATACCGCATTCGCGGTAAGGCAGATCGTCGGGGTCTCTATATTCGGGTTCTCCTTGTCCGCAAGAAGCTCTTTGAGCGTTTCTATACCGTCCTTCTCCGGCATCCTGTGGTCAAGGAAGATGATGTCGTACTTCTTTTCTCCTGTCATTTTCAGACATTCGTCACCGCTTGCCGCCGTATCTATCTTAACAAGCGTCTTTTTGAGCAGACTTCTGAACACCGACAGATTCATTTTCGTATCATCGACAACCAGAACCTCCGCCTCGGAAGCTGTGAACTTCTCTTTGTAGCGCTTCCGTTCCGCAAGAGTGCGGCGGTAGGATTCCTCGTAGTTGCCTATAGGCGTCGGAGCGAGCACCTGCTGCTTTACCGTGAACGAGAATGTCGAGCCTTCGCCATATACGCTGGAAACTTCAAGGCTGCTTCCCATCATATCAAGCAGTCTGCGGGTTATGTTCATACCGAGACCGGTACCTTCAATGGTGCGGTTTCGCTCCTCCTCGATACGCTCGAACGCCGAGAACAGCTTCGTCATATCTTCGGGCTTTATTCCTATGCCCGTATCGGAAATTGTGAACCGCAGCCCGATGTATTCCTTGCTGTCTTCCTCGGGAAACTGTTCATATCCGACGTCAACGGTAACACTTCCCTTTTCGGTGTATTTTACGGCATTCGTGAGGATATTCGTAGCCACCTGCTTTATACGTATCTCATCGCCGTGGAGCTGTACGGGTATCTTGGGATCGACCTTGACGATAAGCTCAAGCCCTTTCGCGTCGGCACGGGTCTGTATCATGGTAACAAGGTCATTGAGCACCGAGGCAAGGTCATAATCGACCGTGATTATGTCCATTTTACCCGCTTCTATCTTGGAGAAATCAAGGATATCGTTCACAAGCCCCAGCAGCGTGTTGCCCGCGTTGCGGACATTTTCCGCATACTCGATAGTATTGCGCTCCCGGCTCTCACGGAGTATCATCTCGTTCATACCGAGGATCGCATTTATCGGCGTTCTTATCTCATGCGACATATTCGACAGGAACACGGATTTTGCCTCGCTGCGAGCCTCAGCTATACGAAGCTCGGATTCAAGCTCCTTTTCATGCTCCACCGTGTCTATATAATTCGTCATGTCGTCTATCATACGCTGCATGGCGGTTTTAAGCTGATTTATCTCATTTGCTTTATCGCTTACCTCAATAGTTTTGAGTTTTTCAAGAAGCTCTCCGCGTTTCTGCACATCCTCCGAGAAATAGTCATTCATGACCGACGACAGCGTTCTGATAGGAACGACCACCTTGCGCACCATAAGGCTGTTGAAGAACATTCCGAGCGGCATAGCTATACACATGACGATAAGTCCGAGCTGAATATCCATGACGATAAGGTCTGAACCCTGCGTCGTGAAGTGGTCGGAAATAGCCGCAAGCTGCTCGTCCGAGAGCGTGATATCGCGCTTGTAGCCGCTCGGTTTCTGGGACGGTTTATACATCTTGGTATCATCCTCGGAAACAGCAGGATCGGCAGAGGACTGCGTTTCCGATGTTACGGAATCCTCCTCACCCGAAACTGCGCTGCCTGCCTCGGTATTATCCAGACCATCGACCTGCTCCTCGGAGAGTGAGAGGATACGCTGCTGCTCCATTTTCTCACGCTGGATACGGTTGAGCTGATTCATCTGCGCATTTGACAGTATAACGGCAAAAAAGCTGAGCAGGAGCGCTTCCGACATCGTCATCAACGTGACCTGACGGCGCAGTACGGACTTTCCGCCCTCCACGAATTCGTCACAGTTTTCGTAGTCCTTTGTGTACACATAAGCCTTTCCTATGTACATTTTCAAGTTATCGGGCAGAAATCTGAAAAACACATACTGCACAGCCACAGCGAGAGACACCTCGGGCAATGCGCTGAGGCACAGCATAGCAAAGTTCATGTCCGAATAATCGTTCGTCACGGAATAGAGCTGAATGAAGATTATGAACCATGAGCCCGCAAGTATAATGACGAGATAAAGCGCCGCGAGAACAGTCTTCCATATCTTCTTGTACCAGCGCTTTTCGGCAAAATAACCCGCAACTATCGATATAACAAAGTATATCATAAGCGAGAACAGTCCGTCTATCACTCCGCCGTTCAGTACCGCCTGCTGTGCGAGAGCACAGAGAAACACGATTATCCCGTATTTGTATCCGCATATTCCCGCTGCAAGTATCACATAAAGGTCCGTCACGGAATATGCGATACCCTCAAATTCTATTCTCGATATACTCGCGGCTACTTCATCGCCGGAACGCAGCCACAGCACTATAACGGTCATTACAAACGCCACGGCGAATGTAATAACCTCACGCATAAGCTTTTGTTTTCGGGACATATCTCTAACTTGCATCTCGGGTCGTTTCTCCTTAAGGTCGTAAATCAGTTTGCGGCAACTACCTTGTTCTTACCGTTTTTCTTGCCGATATACAACCGCTTGTCGGCAAGAGATATAAGCTTTTCTATGTTCATCGCGTCACTGTAATCGCACAGACCGAATGTCATTGTGACTTTTATGCTATGCTTTCCGCTGAGCACTTCCGTGTCTCTTATATCATCAAGTATCTTCTCGGCGGTATGTTTGCCGTTCTCTGTGGAGCCTTTCAGCAGAATAAGTATCTCCTCACCGCCCCAGCGGCATACTTCTCCGCCGTCACCCACATTCTCACGTATTATCGAGGACACCGTCTTTAAAACTGCGTCGCCCGCGGAGTGACCGTAGGTATCGTTCACGTGCTTGAAGTCGTCTATATCACCGAGTACCACGCAATAAGGCTCGGTGCATTTTATGTACTGTTCAAATATCTCGTGTATATGATTGCGGTTGCGGAGTCCGGTAAGCTGGTCGTAATTTGCAAGATGATCGAGAGTATCGTTCTGTGATTTCAGTACGTTCAGGTCAAAGTTTATCTTTCCTATGAACATCACAGAGAACGAAACGAGTATCACCGATGCCGCCACAAGATTGAGCCTTGCTATCGAATTTATCAGAGCATTCGGGTAGCCTGTATATACGGAGCTGTTCACACCGCACCAATCCATGCACAATATCATGACCAGCAGCTGTATTACCGCAAGTACCGAGGACATTACCACGGCGTGCTTTATTTCCGGGTCAAGATAGGTCATGAAATAAGTTACCGGGATTATTGCAAGCGAATACAGACAGAACTGATACTCATACCCTAAAAAATAGCTGCACACAAGGCTGTGGAGCATTATCTCCACAGAAACGAGCAGTATCCATACGATCGTAAATCTATTGTTGCGAACGGCAAGAAGTCCGGTAAGATACATGAACGAGCTGAAAATATTGAAGATCATAAGCTCGGTTATACCGAAACAGGCGAAAAGTATGGCATAAAAAGAATGTATAACAAAACAGAATGAATAGATGATGCGAAAACGCACCGCATTTCCTTCATCACTGGACATTTTGATGAAAAAATCCTTGAATGCTTTTATCACCGGTTCTCACCTTCCTTTCCGAAATGATACTATACTATAATATTATACAACAAATATCAGAATAAATCAAGGCTTTACGATAAAAATCACATAATAATCATAAGCATTTCAAAAAAATATGACCGAGTGTCAAGAATACTCTTTACAAAACAGGAAAAATGTTGTATAATACTAAAGAATATGTAAACCCGAAGGACAAGGAGAATAACTATGCTTCAGTATGAAGAACTGATACTTGAATTTGAAAATCTGAAACCGCAGCTTACCGACCTCAGAGCCGCCATAAACATCGACGGGCTGAAAAAGGACATCGCGGAGCTCGAGGAAAAGACCGCCCAGCCCGATTTCTGGAACGACCCGGAAAGCTCACAGAAAATTTCGCAGAAGCTCGGCGCGCTGAAAGCCAAGCTTGCGCAGTATGACAAGCTCGCGGAGAGCTTTGATGACGTGATAACCATGGCGGAGCTCGCTAATGAAGAGGACGACGAATCCATGCTCCCAGAGATAAAGGAGCTTGCCGATAAAACAAAGTCAATGCTCGAAGAAATGAAGCTCGTAACGCTGCTCTCCGGCGAATTTGACTCCAAAAACGCTATTCTGACATTCCATGCAGGTGCAGGCGGAACAGAGGCACAGGATTGGGTGGAGATGCTGTACAGAATGTACAACCGCTGGGCGGAGCGCCACAACTTCAAAGTGTCGCTGCTCGACTACCTTGAGGGCGAAGAAGCGGGCATAAAGAGCGCCTCGATACTTATCGAGGGTCTCAATGCCTATGGCTTTCTCAAATCCGAGAACGGCGTCCACCGTCTTGTGCGCGTTTCGCCGTTCGATGCTTCAGGACGCAGACATACAAGCTTTGCGAGCCTTGAGGTAATGCCGGAGATAGATGAAGACACCTCCGTCGATATCCGTCCCGAGGATATCGAAATGGAAGTTTACCGTTCAAGCGGCGCAGGCGGTCAGAAGGTAAACAAGACCAGCTCGGCAGTGCGCCTTATCCATAAGCCCACAGGTATTGTATGCGCCTGCCAGACCCAGCGTTCCCAGGTACAGAACCGTGAATACGCTATGAGAATGCTTATTTCCAAGCTGGTTGAGATCAAGGAGCGCGAGCACCTCGAAAAGATCTCGGATATCAAGGGTGAACAGCTCCAGATAGCATGGGGAGCGCAGATCCGTTCGTACGTGTTCATGCCCTATACGCTCGCTAAGGACCACCGCACAGGCTTTGAAATGGGCAATATCCAGGCTGTCATGGACGGAGATATCGACGGTTTCATAAACGCCTACTTAAAGAGCAAGGCACTCGAAAACAATGAATAAAAACGATATTGTACAGCTTACCATAGAGGATATCACCGGCGAGGGTGCAGGTGTCGGCAGATATGACGGGATAGTCGTATTTGTGCCTTTCTCCGCCGTCGGTGATGTTCTTGATGTCCGCATCGTAAAAACCGGGAAAAGCTACTGCTACGGCAGGATCGAGAATATCGTGACTCCGTCGCCCGACAGGATCTCCCCCGACTGCGGCGTTTTCGGCAGGTGCGGCGGCTGTGCATACAGACACATTTCCTATGAAGCCGAGCTGCGTGTCAAATCCGAAGTGATACGCTCGGCTTTTTCGCGTATCGGCGGTCTTGACCCCGAGTTTCTGCCCATGATACCAAACGAGAATATCACCGGCTACCGCAACAAGGCTCAATACCCTGTCGGCAGGAATGCTGACGGCGAAATTGTCTGCGGCTTTTTTGCACAGCGAAGCCACAGGATAATCCCCTGTGACAGCTGTATGCTCGAAAGCAGCATTTTCCGGGAAATACGCACCGAAGCGCTTCGGCTTTGCGCCGAGCACAAGGTTTCACCATACAACGAGGAGCTTCACAACGGCGTTCTTCGGCATATCTGCATAAGACGAGGACATCACTCGGGAGAGATAAACGTGGTGCTTGTGGTACGTAGAAATGTCCCCGAACTGAAAAAAATTGCCAATGCGCTGAAAAGCAGGTTTCCCGATATAAAAGGCGTAATTGCAAACGTGAACAGGGAGCGCACTAACGTGATATACGGCAATACGGATATTACTCTGTGCGGTGTGCCTGAGATCGAGGATACCATGCTCGGAAAGCGTTTCATGATCTCGCCGAAGTCGTTCTATCAAGTAAATACGCCCATGGCGGAAAGGCTTTATTCCGAGGCTGCAAAGCTCGCCGAACCCGAAGGCAAAACGCTGATAGACCTGTATTGCGGGACAGGCACGGTGGGGCTGACAATGGCCGACAAGGCGAAACGGCTGATAGGCGTGGAGATAGTTCCAGACGCTGTGGAGAACGCGAAGCGCAACGCGGAGCTGAACGGAGCCGCGAATGCGGAGTTTTACTGCGGTGACGCCGGAAAGGTCACTTCCCTGCTGCGGGAAAAGGGAATAAAAGCCGATGTCGTGACTGTTGACCCGGCTCGAAAGGGCTGCGATACCGCGACGCTTGACAACATTGTGTCGTTTGCTCCCGAGCGGATCGTGATGATATCCTGCGACCCCGCCACTGCCGCAAGGGACTGCGCGTATCTCGGAAAACACGGGTACAGAACGGTAAGCGTCCGCGGGGTAGATCTGTTCAGCAGGACGGTGCATGTTGAGACGGTGGTATTGATGTCAATAAAATAGGAGAATTAAAATGGATTTAAAAGATTTTATTATTTGCTTGAAGAAAAAAGCAGATACAGAAACTCCACTTACAATTGATTTTGATACTAGCTCATACGAGAATAGAAAAAAATATGGGCAAGAAAAAAATCGCTGGTGGGACAATTTAGAGAATTGTGAAGGTATTAGTTCACAAAAATATCATGTATTAGGGCATTTTCTATGTTGGTATCATCAAGGAGCACCAAGCAACTGCACAAGAGATAATTCAGAATGCGGAAAGTGCTACTCTGAAACTCTCAAAGAACTGGATTTGACGGTTACAGCAGATAAAAGTGGGGAATATTCGGTGAGCCAAATATTTAACATCATGAGAAGACCGGAGATGTATATCTATATAGCAGAAGCGCTGAATGTTTTTGATGAAGATGGTTTAAAAGAATTTGTGGAAAACATAAAGAACGCTATAGATAATAACGAAAGCTGGAAGAAAGTAATTAATAAAGAAAGGTTATGG
>JAGBLA010000003.1 GCA_017635675.1 Ruminiclostridium sp. | reverse complement strand
TTTGAAAAGAGAAAATGAGATAGCTGCGTCGGATACAAGGAAAGCCGACGAAGCCGGGCTGGCGCCCGGTTAGGAGGTTTGACGCAGTAGACGGCGTGGCTAGCTCTTTTTCTCTCAAATTGGGTTTTTAGAGGTTCCCTTTATACCGTTTATCATCTCATTCATGGTCCGCCAGCCGAGCATCGCACACTTCACCCGCGCAGGCATGTGAGATATATCAGCCAGCGCACCCGCTTCTTCAAGCTCCTCCAGCTCATGCTCCTCCGCCTCGCCGCGTATCATCTTCACGAAAAGCCCGTGCAGCCGTATTGCCTCGTCCACACTTTTACCGATGACAAGATCAAGCATGATGTCCGCCGACGCCTGCGAAACAGCGCAGCCGCTTCCTGTAAACGAGCCGTCCGTGATAACTTCGCCCTCTATGCTGAGATTAAGCGTTATCTCGTCGCCGCATGACGGATTTACTCCGTCCAGCGAACAGGTGCAGCCTGCAAGCCCGTGCTTATGCATCGGGTGCAGATTGTGATCTGTCAGTATCTCATTGTAAAAATTACTCACTGTGACCCATTCTCCTTCGTATCGTTTTCAGACATTCCGTGAACCGCTCAATATCCCGCTCGTCATTGTAGAACGCGGCGCTCGCGCGGACGGTGGACTGAAGATTGAGGTATTTGTGCAGCGGCTGTGCGCAGTGATGTCCCGCGCGCACCGCGATACCCGACTCGTCAAATATCGCAGCGACATCGTGCGGGTGAACGCCGTCTATGGTGAATGTCACGATCCCGTAGTGGTCGGCGGGGTCGTCGGAGCCCACGACGGTCACATGCGGTACCTCACGCACAGCGTTCATAAGCTTTGCAGTCAGTGCGTTTTCTCTGCGTTCGATCTCATCAAAGCCGACAGCGCCGATGTACCCGACAGCCGCGCGCAGCCCCACAGCTCCCCCGGCATTCACCGTGCCTGCCTCAAACTTGTGCGGGAGCTCCGCAAATGTCGCACCGCAAAGCGACACATACTCGATCATTTCACCGCCGTACAGGAAGGGCGGCATTTTTTCGAGCAGCTCCTCACGTCCGTAAAGCACGCCTATCCCCATAGGCGCAAGCATTTTATGCCCGGAAAACGCGAGGAAATCCACGCCGAGCTTCCCCACGTCCACAGGGATATGCGGGACGCTCTGTGCGCCGTCGCATACGATAAGCGTACCGTTTTTATGGCATATCTCCGCGAAATCGTGTATCGGGTTGAGCCGCCCGAACACGTTTGAGATCTGCGCACAGGCAAATATCCGCGTGCGCGGCGTGAGCGCCTTTTTCAGCGCTTCGGGCGTGTATTCGCCGCGCTCGTCACATTTAAGGAACCGCAGCTGCGCGCCTGTCTTCTTCGCAAGTATCTGCCACGGCAGAAAGTTGCTGTGATGCTCGGAGATAGTCACGAGTATCTCATCGCCGCTGCGGATATTATCCTGCCCGTAGCTGTAGGCTATCAGGTTCAGGCTCTCGGTCGCATTGCGGGTGAACACTATCTCCCGCTCGCTCCGTGCGCCTACAAAGTCCCGCACGGCTATACGCGCGTTCTCGTAAGCGTCGGTAGCCTTTACCGCAAGCTCATAAAGCCCACGGAGCGGGTTGGCGTTCTCCTCGCGGTAATACCGTTCCACCGCTTCCATAACTGCCCCGGGCTTTTGCGTGGTGGCGGAGTTGTCGAGGTAAACGAGCTCCGGGTATTTTTCAAACACCGGGAAATCGGCTTTATAATTACGCTCACTCAACTTCATCACCCCACCCGAGCATATCGTATATACGCTTTTCAGCCTGCTCGTCACCTATCATGCGGATAAGACGCACAAGCCTTGAACGTGTGACAAGCTCATATATCTTTTCCTCAGGGATCCCCCGTGAACGCATATAGAACACGTGCTCCTCGTCAATGCGTCCTATCGTCGCACCGTGGCTTCCCTCAACGTCTTCCTCGTCGCAGAGTATCACGGGTACCGTACGGTTCACCACCCGCGCGTCCATAAGGATAACATCTTCCTTTTCGCTGCCCTTTGAGCCCGAGGCACCGCGCCTGAGATCTATTGTACCCTTGAACGTCTTTTTCGCGTCACCGCGCAGGACTCCGCTCACATTTATATCAGACACTGTCTTTCGTCCGCAGTGCTGTGCTATAAGGTTCACATCGAGCGAGCAGCCTGTGCCGAGGTCATAGCCTATATCCGCCCCGAACTCGGCTCTGTGACCGCGAAGCTCTGTTACGGTCTCGCTGACGCCGCCGCAGGTATAGAGCTGTATCAGCCCGAACCGCGCATTATCGGAGACTACGGCGGAGAGCTTTGACACGCACTCGCCTGTGAACACCTGCACAAGCTTAAGCGAAGCGTTTTCTCCGACAGTGACGGTCGTCCCGCTGTCAGACGAAATGAACTGAACCACCTGCTGCTGCGTGTTTTCCGAAACTGTCAGTGTTTTCTTTTCGGGAGCGGTCTCCGCGCGCTCTGCGTAATTCACGCCGAGATGCGCGAATGTCGGCGCGGGGAGAATGTTCAGTTTTTCCATATTATCCTATACTCCCCTTCATTTCGATATTTATAAGATTGTTCATCTCGGCGGCATATTCAAGCGGCAGCTCCTTAGAGACATTCTCCGCGAAACCGCTGACTATCAGCGCTTTTGCGCTGTTTTCGTCAAGTCCGCGGGACATAAGATAGAACACTGCCTCGTCGCTTATGCGCCCTATACGCGCTTCATGTCCCACATCGACCTTGTCGGTCTTTGTCACTATCGCGGGGATAGTGTCCGAGCGGGATATGCTGTCGAGCATAAGAGACTCGCAGGAAACCGCCGATTTGCTGCCGCCTGTGTTTTCGTTCACAACCACCGAACTGCGGAAAGTGCTCTTTCCGCCGCTTTTGGAGATCGAGCGGGTGTTGATGAATGACGAGGTTTCCGGCGCGTTATGCACTATCTTCGCCCCGGTGTCAAGATCCTGTCCCTCACCCGCGAAAGTGATCCCGGTGAACTCCGCACGGGCGCCGCGCCCGTTGAGTACCGACATCGGATAGAGGTAGGAAACGTGCGACCCGAAGGATCCCGACACCCACTCCACCTTGCCGCCCTCCGCGACGGAAGCGCGCTTGGTGTTCAGATTGTACATATTCTTCGACCAGTTCTCTATCGTCGAATAGCGGAGCGTCGCGTTCTTCCCGACGTAAAGCTCCACGCACCCCGCGTGAAGCCCCGCCTCGTAATACTTCGGCGCCGAGCAGCCCTCGATGAAATGCAGATACGCGTTCTCCTCGACTATTATCAGCGTGTGCTCAAACTGACCCGCGCCGCGGGCATTCAGCCTGAAATACGACTGGAGCGGTATCTCAAGCCGCACTCCCGCAGGAACATACACGAACGAGCCGCCCGACCATACCGCCCCGTGCAGCGCCGCAAATTTATGGTCTGTGGGCGGGACGAGCTTCATGAAGTGCGAACGTATCATATCCGCGTAACGCTCGTCATGCATGGCGCTTTCCAGGTCGGTATAGACCACTCCCGACTCCGCCACCTCGCGGCGCACATTGTGATACACGAGTTCGCTGTCATACTGTGCGCCCACTCCCGCAAGACTCTCTCGTTCCGCCTGCGGTATTCCGAGCTTTTCAAAGGTCTCCCTGATATCGTCGGGGACATCTTTCCAGTCGCTCTGCATACGTTTCTGCGGACGTATATATGACACGATGTTGTCCATATCGAGCCCGCTTATGTCGGGTCCCCACTCCGGCATTTTCAGCCTGCCGTAAACCTCCAGAGAGTGCAGTCTGAACTGCGTCATCCACTCGGGGTCGCCCTTTTCGGCGGATATCTCACGGATAATATCGGGAGCTATGCCGCTGTCAAAGAAACTGCTCTCGTCCTCGTCATAGCGGAAATCATAGAACGCGCGGTCAACGTCCGCTACCTGTGTTTTCTCTTTCATAGCGCACTCCCCGAAACAAAGTTCTCAAAACCGTTGGCTGTGACTTCGGCTATAAGCTCCGCACCGCCCTCGGCGGCTATCCGTCCGTCGGCTATTATGTGTGTCCTATCGACTGTCAGAGCTTCAAGTATCTTTGTGTTGTGTGTTATCACAAGCAGCGACCCGCCGGTCTGCTCCCTGTACGCCCTGATTCCCGCCGAAACGGTCTTTACCGCGTCAACATCCAGCCCGCTGTCGGTCTCGTCGAGAATGGCGAGCTTCGGACGCAGGACGAGAAGCTGCAGTATTTCGGCTTTCTTCTTCTCACCGCCGGAAAATCCGACGTTAAGCTCCCTGTCCGCGTAAGCCGCGTCCATCTGCAGCACCTCCATTGAAGCCTTGAGCAGCTTTTTGAACTCGAACAGCTTCACCCGCTGTCCCGTGACCTGCTCATACGCGCTGCGCAGGAATGAGGAAAGCGTTATACCCGGTATCTCCACCGGATTCTGGAACGACAGGAAAATACCGCGCGCCGCACGCTTATCCGGCGTTTCACCGGTGATGTCAGCGCCGTCGAATACGATGCTCCCGCCGGTGACGGTGTACTCGGGGCTTCCCATTATCGCTGAGCCGAGTGTGGATTTTCCCGCGCCGTTCGGACCCATTATAACATGGGTCTCTCCCGCATTTATAGAAAGGTCAGCGCCGTGCAGTATCTCCTTGTCCTCTGCAGAAACGTGCAGACCCGTAATTTTCAGTAATTCAGACATTGTTATCTCCCGTTTTCGTATATTTTCAGCAAATTTCCCCGCACAAGGCGGGGAATATCGCAGTTCTTATGAAAGTGTCCTTATGCCCTTTACAAGCGCGTCGATGTCCTCAAACGAATTGTACAGCGCAAGCGTCGGACGAACCGTACCTTCAAGCCCGAAGCGGCGAAGAACCGGCTGTGCGCAGTGATGACCTGTGCGGACTGCAATGCCGAGCTCGTTGAGCCGCGCGCCGACCTCCTCGTTGCTGTGACCGTCAAGCACGAACGAAAGCACGCTCGCCTTGTCGGATGCCGTGCCGATAAGGTGCAGTCCGTTTATCTTCCGAAGCTCGCTCATTCCGTAAACAAGCAGGTCATGCTCATGCTTGTTCACCGCGGGCATTCCGACAGCGTTCAGATATTCGAGCGCCGCTCCGAGGCCTACCGCGTCGGCAATGCTGCCCGTTCCCGCCTCGAATTTTTTCGGCGCGGGATTGTATATCGTGCGCTCAAAAGTCACGTCCTTTATCATGTTGCCGCCGCCGTGATAGGGTCTTGCGGCTTCGAGAAGCTCGCTTTTTCCGTAAAGCGCGCCGATACCCGTGGGGGCGAATATCTTATGACCCGAGAACACGAAGAAATCCGCGTCGAGAGCTGTCACGTTCACCGGGATATGCGCCACGGACTGCGCTCCGTCTATCAATACCGGCACTCCGTGTGCGTGAGCGATCGCGATAAGCTCCGCCACCGGCGTCACTGTGCCGAGAACGTTGGAAACGTGCGCCGCGCTGACAAATTTCGTGCGGCGGGTGAAGAGCTTTTCGTACTCGGAAAGTATGAGCTGACCGCTCTCGTCGCACGGTACGACCTTGAGCACCGCTCCCGTCTCCTCCGCCACAAGCTGCCACGGAACGATGTTCGCGTGATGCTCGAGTATCGTGAGTATTATCTCGTCACCTGGCTTCAGCAGCGGCTTCACATACGCGTTCGCCACAAGGTTTATACCCTCTGTGGTGCCGCGCACGAACACTATATTGTCCTTTGAGGGCGCGCCGATGAAGTCCGCGGTTATCTGCCGTGCGCGCTCGTACGCGTCGGTGGAGCGTGCCGCGAGCTCGTGAGCACCGCGGTGAACGTTGGAGTTTTCGTGCGCATAGTAGTAGGAAAGCCTGTCGATGACAGCCTGCGGACGCTGTGTCGTAGCGCCGTTGTCCAGCCACACCAGCGGGTGCCCGTTGATGACCTCCTTCAATATCGGGAAGTCTGAGCGTATCTGTTCCAGAGTTTTGGTGCCGACTATGACATTATTGCTCCGGGACACGGGTGCTGCCGTCTGTGCGGCTGCTTTCGGGATATAGCTTGCCGCCTGAGACTCCGACAGGACTGCGGGTGAGTAACCGTTCTGCTGAACGGGGGCGGGCTGAGCTGTTTCGGCAGCCGCTCCGTTCATAAGCTCTTCGGCGAGCGCTTCATACTCCGTGCAGTACCCACCGCCGAACAGGCTTTCCGCCTTTGCGGCAGCTTCATATATGACCGAGGTATCCCCTGTCGCCGCAAGCTTTTCGATGCCGTCGGCACAGCGCTGAGGGTCAAAGTCGGGGAACAGCGAGTTTGCGAGCTGTTCGAGCTCGGCTTCGCCCGGTATGCCCCAATTATTCATAGTCATAGTACTCACCAACTTCAACGTCTTCGAGGACTGCTATAGCGTCGTCCGCGAGGATTGCCGCCGAGCAGTAAAGCGAAAGCAGATAGGAAGCCACGCCCTTATCGTCGATACCTCTGAAGCGCACCGCGAGACCGCGCCCCTGTTCATTCTTGAGGTTACGCTGATAAAGTCCGATGACGCCGCGCTTTGCTTCGCCTGTGCGCACAAGCAGGATATTTGTCTTGCCGCCCTTGCCCTTGGGCTCCTTAACGCCGTCAACGAGCAGCTTGTTGGTGGGGATTATCGGTATCCCACGCCAGAGAATGAAGGTGCCTCCAGCAATATTGGCGGTCATGGGAGGAACGCCGCGCTTGGTGCATTCACGCTCGAAAGCCGCTATCGCGCGCGGGTGAGCGAGGAAGAACGACGGGTCTTTCCAAACCTTTGTAATAAGCTCGTCAAGGTCATCGGGCGTGGGAGCGCCGCTTGCGGAAACAGGCTGGATGCGCTGACTGTCGGCTATGTTTTTCAGAAGACCGTAGTCATCATTGTTGATAAGCTGACTTTCCTGACGCTCGCGAAGGCTCTCTATCGCCAGCGAGAGCTGCTCCTTCGCCTGGTCGAAGGGCGAGCTGTAAACGTCGTCTATCGCGGTATGCACGTTGATTATGGTTGAGATGTTCGCGAGACGGTACTCACGGGGCTTTTCTTCGTATTCCACATAGCCCTGGGGGATAATATTGGACTTCTTTTCCGAGCTGCACAGCACATCGAGGGGAGTATCACCCTCCTTGACCTTGTTCACACGGTAGATGCCAGAGTCGAGCCCCTTGAATTCCAGCACCTTTGTAAGATACTTCGGGGTAAGCGCCGCATACTGGGGCTTGGTCTTGTTGATGTCGGCAAGGTTATATGCCGCATTCGCTCCGAGAGCTATGATCTTTTCTTCTTCTTTGGTTGCCATTTTGCTGCCTCCTGTTGTAAGATAGGTTTGTTTAACATACTTTATCCACAGATTTAGTATGCTTACGAGATATTATATCACATTTGTTTTGAAAATGCAATAGTTTTTATAATAAAATTTCAATACTGCGGGAAACTGCTGTCCACCTCCCGAGACCAGGCATTCGTGCCGCCCGCGAGATTGTACGCCGCGCCCTTGTAGCCCGCCTCACGCAGAGTGCGCACCGCCAGTATGCTGCGCTTGCCTTCCTTGCAGACGAACACGGTATCGGCACTCGGGTCAAGCTCGTCCTGTCTGCGAGCAAGCTGACCTATCGGTATCACGATCGCGTCGGGGAATTTTGCAATAGCGCGCTCGTGCGGCTCGCGGACATCCACGACAGTTATCTTCTCCCCCGCGTCGATACGGCGTTTCAGCTCCTTCGGCTCTATGCCCTCAACAGTCTCGTCCTCCGCCTCACGGGTCTTTATCCCGCAGAAGTCCTCGTAGTCGTACTCTTCAAGCTCGGTTATCGTCGGCGTTTCACCGCATATCGGGCAGCGGGGATCCTTGCGTATTTTCAGCTCCCGCCAGCGCATACGCCATGCGTCGAACATCACGAGCCGCCCTGTAAGCAGTTTGCCGCCGCCGACTATCAGCTTTATCACTTCATTTGCCTGTACTGTACCGATCATACCGGGCAGGACTCCCACGACGCCGCCCATAGCGCAGGACGGCACAAGACCCGCAGGCGGCGGCGCCGGGTACATGCAGCGATAGCAGGGACCTTCCTTCGCGTAATACACCGATGCCTGACCCTCGAACTGATACATCGCGCCGAAAACATCGGGTTTTCCGAGCAGCACGCACGCGTCATTCACAAGATACCGCGTCTGATAGTTGTCCGAAGCGTCCGCAACAACATCGTACTGTGAGATAAGCTCAACGGCGTTCTCCGCGGTAAGCCGCATATTGTATGTCTCTACCTTCACAAGCGGGTTTATCTGCTTAATGCTGTCTTTTGCGCTTGCGACCTTTGGTCTGCCTATATCGCGGGAGCCGTGTATCACCTGCCGCTGGAGATTGCTTTCCTCCACCTCGTCAAAGTCGATAAGTCCGAGCGTACCGACACCTGCCGCCGCAAGATACTGCACGAGCGGAGCTCCGAGACCGCCCATTCCGACTATAAGGACTTTCGCGGCTTTGAGACGGCGCTGACCCTTTACGCCTATCTCTTTGAGCAGCAGGTGACGGGAATAGCGCTTTATCTCGTCATTCGTGAGCTTTTCGCCCAGCCTGTCGCCGAGGACGCTTTCACGGACATCGTCCACCGTATCGCCGCTGCCGCCCGCTATCGCCGGTATCAGCATTATCTCGTCCCCCTCCTTTACCGGGGTATCATAGCCGTTAAGGTCGCGGATATTGTCCGCACCGACAAACACATTTATAAATTCTCTCAGCCGTCCGTCCTCACCGTAAAGCACTTTTCTCGTATCGGGGTATTCGTCTGCGAGAGCGTCTATCACTTCACCCACCGTATTTCCGTCCAGAGTAAGCTCCGACCTGTGCTCCGTGAACATACGAAGCGTTGTGGGAACTATAAGAGTAACCGCCATTGTATTGCTCCTTTGTTAATTCTATTTTGCATATCGGTTTAGTATGATTATATTATAACCTGTCATTTCCGATTTGTCAATAGGGTTTTGAAATATTTTTTGCTGGACAGTTCGTTTTCGGAAATTTTCAGAAAACTATTGACATTACGGAGTCAATGCGCTATAATGTGTATTGCTTATTCTGAAAGCATCAAAATTTCATATATAGCCTTTCTTTTGATCATTTCAAAGCGGCGTTACGCCGCCCGCCCGGACATGATGTACCGGGACACGGAATGTGGTGAGTGCATTGCACAAGTCCACGCGAGTCGGTCACTGTGAAGCATGACTTTTTAAGTCGTGATAAGTCAGATACGTGGGAGAAGGCTGTGTTTCTGCCGGAACCGGAAATCACGTTTATCAGGGATACGCTTACAGCGCATCTCTTCCAAGGCGTGCCGTTTCGACGGCAGCGCCTGTTTTTGTTTTTCGGAGGTTTTTATGACGGACGGAGTTTACGATATTGCGATAACCATGGAAGGCGGCACGGGAAAAGCCTACATAAAATCGCCCGTGCAGTTGACAGTCTCCGGCGGCAGCATGACTGCCCGCATCGAGTGGAGCAGCAGCAAGTATGACCTTATGGTGATCGGCGGAGAGGAATTCCTTCCTGTGAACGAGAGCGGGAACTCGGTCTTCGAGATACCTGTCTATACCCTTGACGAGCCGCTTTCGGTACAGGCTGAGACCCTCGCCATGAGCGAGCCCCACATGATAGATTATGTCATAACCTTCGACCGCTCCTCGCTGCCCGCGGAGAACGGCACGAATATGCCTGTCATAATAGGCGGCACGGCTGTCGGACTTGCGGTCATCGCAGCGGCAGTGGTATTATTAATTAGAAAAAAGAGGAAACAATGATAAAAAAGCTTATCGCATTCCTGATGATAACAGTCGTGTCCGCGAACCTCTGCGGCTGCGGGAATACTCCCAATACCGCGGAAGACCCGACTGTAATCGCAGGATACAGCGCTCCCGTAAAGGTCGAAAACACATACGCACAGTGCTTTGACATCTACGAATACGATAACGGCGACGCTATGATAACCACCAATGACGGCAAGGCGTACCTTATCACGGACAGCGCGCCCGCGGGACTTTCCGCAGGTATCACCGTGATACCCCGCTCGCCGGATATGATATATCTTGCGGCAAGCGCGGCAATGTGCTTCTATGACGCTATGGACAGAGTTTCCGACATACGCTTTTCCGCGATAGCCGAAAACGACTGGTACATAGACAGCGCCCGCGAAGCAATGACAAGCGGAGAGATGATATACGCGGGGAAATACCGCGAGCCCGACTATGAGCTGCTGCTGTCGCAGGGCTGTCGGCTTTCGATACAATCCACCATGTCCGAGCACGTGCCGAAGGTCTCCGAAAAGCTGGAAGAGCTCGGCATACCTGTGTTCGTTGACCGTTCGAGCTATGAGACACACCCGCTCGGACGCTGTGAATGGGTAAAGGTGTATGCGCGGATAGCGGGAGTTCCCGAGCTGGGCGAAAAGCTCTTCAACGAACAGAAGGCGCACTTCGACGAGCTTGAGAGCGTTCAGCCGCCAGGGCGCACGGCTGTGTTCTTCTACATCACCTCCTCAGGCAGGATAGTTACACGCAAAGCGGGCGACTATATCACCAAAATGATAGAGCTTGCGGGCGGGAAGAATGTGTTCGACTTCATAGGCGACGACAACGCGCTTTCCTCCGTGACCCTCGAACCCGAGCAGTTTTGTATGAACGCGAAGGACGCGGACATCATCATCTACAACTGCAACATCTCTGGCGAGATACACAGCGTTGCGGAGCTGACGGCGAAGAACGAACTGCTGAAGGACTTCCGCGCAGTGAAAAACGGCAATGTGTGGTGTACCGGCAGAAGCGTTTATCAGGACATTATGAAGACAGGTGATATACTTACCGATCTGCATACGGTATTCGCCGACACGGGTGCCGAGACCACATATCTGTACAGGATAAGCTGATGAAAAAACGGATAATTCTTTCATTCGCGCTGCTTATATCACTGACCGCGGCATTCATTGTTCTGAGCGTATGCGCGGGCAGCGCGGACATATCCCCTGCCGACGCGTTCGGGATAGTTTTCGGCGGGGGCGGCGATGACACCTCGGAGATGATACTTCTGAAAATACGTCTGCCGCGGACTCTTGCGGCAGCGGTGCTGGGCGGAGCGCTCGCGCTTTCGGGGTATATGCTCCAGACATATTTCCATAACCCGATAGCGGGACCCTTCGTACTCGGGATATCCTCGGGAGCGCGGCTCACCGTGGCGATATCGCTTATCCTCGCGGCAAGGGGAGCTATAATGCTCAACTCCGCGTTCATGGCATTCGCGGCATTCATAGGCGCGCTGCTCGCAATGTCGGCGGTGCTGCTGATGTCGTCGAAGATACGAAGTATGTCACTGCTGGTGGTGTGCGGCGTCATGATAGGCTATATCTGCACCGCGATAACGGACATCATAGTGAATTTCGCTGACGACTCGGACATCGTGAACCTTCGCGGCTGGTCGGTGGGAACATTCTCCGGCTTTAAAGCGGAATCCCTCGTCGTCTGCGCTGTGATAATATTTGCGGCACTCACGGCAGTGTTCTTCATGTCGAAGCCCATAAGCGCATATCAGCTCGGGGAAAGTTATGCCGTGGAAATGGGCGTGAACATAAAGGCGGTGCGCATTGCAATGATACTGCTTTCGAGCCTGCTTTCGGGCTGTGTGGCAGCCTTTGCGGGTCCGGTGACATTCGTGGGGATAGCGGTGCCGTTCCTTATGAAAATGCTGTTCGGCACGGCAAGACCGATAGTGATGATACCCGCTTGCTTTCTCGGCGGCGGAGTTTTCTGCATAATAAGCGACATGATAGCAAGAACCGTCATCTCGCCGTCGGAGCTCGGGATAAGCACGGTGACATCGGTGCTCGGTGCGCCTGTAGTGCTGATGATAATGCTCAGAAAGAACAAGGACAATGTTAGAGGTTAGAAATATATGCGCGGGCTACGGCAGGCGGACGATAGCTCATGACATCTCGTTCACGGTAAACAGCGGCGAGATTTTGACATTCATCGGGCAGAACGGCTCGGGGAAATCAACGCTGCTGAAAACGCTTTCGGGGCAGATACCGCCGCTTTCGGGCGAAATGCTGATAGACGGCGCCAGCACATCCGATATGGGGCGCGGCGAGCTTGCAAAGCTCGTCTCCGCTATGCTCACCGACCGCCCGAAAACGGATATGATGACCTGCCGCGATGTTATAGAGACCGGCAGATACCCATACACGGGGACATTCGGTCTGCTCGGCGACGCCGACAAAAAGGCGGTCAGCGAAGCTATGCGGCTCACGGACACAACGGAGCTCTCGGAGTGCTTTTTCTCGGAGATAAGCGACGGACAGAAGCAGCGGGTGATGCTCGCAAGAGCGGTATGCCGCGAACCGAGGATACTGCTTCTCGACGAGCCGACATCATTCCTTGATATACACTACAAGCTGACGTTCCTTGAAATGCTGGACAAGCTGCGGCACGAGAGGAACATCGCTGTCGTGATGTCGCTGCATGAGACCGAGCTTGCGGAGAAGATATCCGATACAATCCTGCTGCTCAAAAACGGACGCTGCACAGGCATCGGAAAGCCCTCTGAGCTGCTTGACAGGACGACGCTCACGGAGCATTTTGACATCTCCGATGAGCTTTATGAAAAATACCACGGTTGAAACGGTGCGCACCGATCAGCATATAAACATAATTTTTGGAGGTAATACTATGAAACTGAGAAAAATAGCGGCAGCTGCATTAGGCACTGCAATGTGCGCTCTTGCACTTGCGGGCTGTGGAAATGCTCCCGCGACCACGACTGCGGCTCCCGCAGCAACAGAGAAAACAGAGGAACAGACGGCGACCGCCGCCACAGCCGCAGAGACGACAGCAGCTGCGGAAACTACTACCACCACAGCGGCACAGACCGAAGCCCCCGCTGAGGACGACACATCTGCCGACAAGCCCGTGATACTCATGGTAAGCTTCGGCACCAGCTACAACGACAGCCGCGACAAGACCATAGGCGCAATAGAGGAAGCTGTACAGGAGGCCAACCCCGAATATGACGTGCGCCGTGCGTTCACCAGCCAGATAATCATCGACAAGCTCAAAGAGCGTGACGGACTCGTTATCGACAATGTTGACGAAGCATTCGCACGTCTCGAAGCCGACGGCATAAAAGACCTCACCGTCCAGCCCACCCACGTTATGAGCGGTTATGAATATGACGACCTTATGGAGGTCGTAAGAGCGAACGCCGACAAGTTTGACAGTGTTAAGGTCGGCTCTCCCCTGCTCACAACCGACGAGGACTACACAAATGTTATCAGCGCGATAACCGCGGCAACATCGGAGTACGACGACGGCGAGACCGCGATAGTCTTCATGGGTCACGGCACGGAACACAGTTCCAACGCTGCCTACGCGAAGCTCCAGAGTATGCTTGCCGACGCGGGCAAGAAGAACTACTGCATCGGCACCGTTGAAGCCGAACCGTCTATCGACGATGTTGTGAAATTCGCTAAGGACGGCGGTTACAAGCGCGTTGTTCTTGAACCGCTCATGGTAGTTGCGGGCGATCACGCCAACAACGATATGGCAGGCGATGAGGAAGACTCCTGGAAGACTATACTTACAAACGAAGGCTTTGAGGTAGTTCCGCTGCTCCGCGGTCTCGGCGAGATAGAAGCCGTAAGAGCACTTTACGTTGACCATGTGAAGAACGCACAGCCCCTCGAAGCTTCGGAAACTTCGGGCACCGCCGCGCAGACCTCGCTCACAGACGGCGAATACAGCATTTCCGTCGATTCGAGCTCATCTATGTTCAAGGTGGTTGACTGCAAGCTTACCGTTGCAAACGGCGAAATGACCGCTGTAATGACACTGAGCGGCACGGGCTACGGCAAACTCTTCATGGGTACGGCAGAGGAAGCCGCGTCCGCCGACGAAAGCGCGTTCATTCCGTTCGTTGAGAATGCCGAGGGTGCTTATACTTACACCGTTCCTGTTGCGGCGCTGGATACTCCCATAAACTGTGCCGCATGGAGCACCAAGAAGTCGGAATGGTATGACCGTGAGCTCACGTTCAGATCCGATTCAATTTCATAAATGTTCAGCGAGTATATATACCGCGGCGGAAAAATGCTCCGCTGCGGCTATACCACGGGTTCATGCGCAGCCGCAGCATCAAAAGCTGCGGCAATACGCATATTACGGGGAAGTTTTCCCGAAAGCGTTGAGCTTGTGACCCCGAAAGGAAAAACACTCACCCTTGATGTGCTTGAACCGTTTACGGGGAGCGGCTTTGCGGGCTGCGCGATAAAAAAGGACAGCGGTGATGACCCGGATATCACCAACGGTATCCTCGTTTTCGCAAAGGTCGCTTTTTCGGAGAGCGGCGTGACCATAATCGGCGGCGAGGGCATCGGAAGGGTAACTAAGCCAGGGCTCGACCAGCCTGTCGGAGAGTTCGCCATAAACTCCGTGCCGCGGAAAATGATAGCCGACGCTCTCGCGGAGGTCTCGGCGCAGTACGGCTATACAGGCGGGTTCACCGTGGCAATAAGCGTTCCGGGCGGCGAGGAGCTCGCGAAGCATACCTACAATCCGCGTCTCGGCATCGCGGGGGGTATCTCGGTGATCGGCACAAGCGGCATCATCGAGCCCATGAGCAATGCGGCACTGATAGATACTATACGCACGGAGCTCAATATGCGCAAGGCGGAGGGGCATGAAAATGTGTTCTTCACCCTCGGAAACTACGGTGAGAACTATATCTCGCGGGAAATGCCCTTCGACGTGGAGAAAAGCGTGAAGTGCAGCAACTTCATAGGCGAGGCTATCGACTCAGCACTTGAGCTCGGGTTCAAAGGCATACTTATCATCGGGCATATCGGAAAGCTTGTGAAGCTCGGTGCGGGGATAATGAACACCCATTCGGCGCAGGCTGACGGACGAATGGACGTTCTCGTGACCTGCGGAGTTCTTGCGGGAGCCGATGTTAAGGCTCTGCAAAGGCTGCCCGACTGCGCCACGGTCGATGCGGCGCTGGATATACTTGAAGAAGCGGGAGCGGCACAGAAGACCCTCGATGTTCTCGCCTGCCGCGCGGGGTATTACCTCGACGCAAAGGTAAAGGGCTCCGCAAATATCGCTGCGGTGATGTTCTCGGACAAGCATTGCCTTACCGTAAAGACTGCCGCGGCGGACGAGCTTATAGAGACTGTAAAGGAAGAATACAGATGATAGATTTTGTGGGTGCGGGCTGCGGCGCGGCTGACCTTATCACAGTACGGGGAATGAAGCTGCTGCAGGACGCGGACGTTATTATTTATGCGGGCTCGCTCGTGAACCCGGAGCTTCTCGGATACGCTAAGGAGGGCTGCGAGATATACGACAGCGCAAAACTCACTCTCGACGGAATCATAGACATAATGCGGTCTGCCGAGCTTGCGGGAAAACGCACGGTACGGCTGCAAACAGGCGACCTTTCGCTGTACGGTGCTCTTCGCGAGCAGGCGGACAGGCTCGACGAGCTTGGGATCGAATACCGTGTGACCCCCGGCGTAAGCTCGATGTTCGGAGCCGCGGCTGCGCTGAAAGCGGAATACACGCTGCCCGCGGTCTCACAGAGCGTGATGATCACCCGCATGGCGGGGCGGACAGATGTCCCGGAGCGCGAAAGCATAGAAAAACTCGCGTCTCACGGCTGCACAATGGTGATATTCCTGAGTGCGGGAATGACAGAGGAACTGTCAGAGCGCCTTATAACCGGCGGTTACGATCCCGGAACTCCCGCAGCCATAGTGTATAAGGCAACATGGCAGGACGAGAAGGTGATACGCTGCACTGTGGGAACGCTCCATGATGCCGCCGTTTCAAACGGCATAAGCAGGACCGCGCTGATAATCGTCGGGCGCGTCCTCGGCAGCGGCTATGAACTGTCGCGGCTGTATGACAAGACCTTTGAGACCGGGTTCAGAAAGGCGGAACAATGAATACGGCAATAGTATCGTTCTCCGAAAACGGCAGAAAGCTCTCGGCAGTAATAGCGGACGGACTTACGGGCGCGTCACGGTTCTGCTTTCATACCCACAGCGACGAAAACGCGGTTCGGTTCACTGACCTGTCGGCGCTGATGTCAGATATTTTCGGGAGATACAGCGCCCTCGTTTTCATAAGCTCCGTGGGTATCGCGGTGCGCGCGGCTGCTCCGCACATCGTCTCAAAGACTGCCGACCCCGCCGTGGTCGCCGTCGATGACAGCGGAAAATTCACAGTATCGGTGCTTTCGGGGCATATCGGCGGAGCCAACGGGCTTGCGCGGAAAATCGCGGGCATCACGGGCGCGGTGCCTGTCATAACTACTGCCACCGATTCGCACGGACTGTTCTCGCCGGACATATTTGCCAAGGACAACGGGCTGATAATATGTGAAATGAGCGCCGCGAAAGCTGTGGCGGCAGCAGTCGTAAACGGCGAAAGGATAGGTTTCCGATGCGCATACCCACATTCTGCTCTGCCCGATGAGCTCACGAAAAACGGGAAATGCAGTGTTGGTATCTGCATTTCCGACAGAGCCGATGAAACTCCCTTTGACACGACCCTACACCTGCTGCCCCGTAATATCACGGTGGGTATCGGCTGCAAAAAAGGAACTTCCGCGGACGCTATAACCGCTCACATAATGAGCGTTTTCTCGGAGAACGGCATTGACATTCGGCGGCTCACGGCTGCTGCGACCATTGACATAAAATCCGTGGAACACGGGCTGACAGAGTTCTGTGAGCGTTTTGGGCTGACGCTGAAAGCCTTCACCGCGCAGGAGCTTATGCGCGCCGAGGGGGAATTCTCACACTCGGACTTTGTGGAGCGTACCACGGGTGCGGATAACGTCTGCGAGCGGGCGGCAGTCTGCGCGGGCGGCAGGATCATCGTTGGAAAAACTGCCGCAAACGGCGTGACAGCCGCGGTCGCGGAACTTCCGATATTTATTGACTTTGAAAGGAATGGTGACTGATGCTGTACATTGTCGGTACAGGCAGCGGCTCGGCGGCAGGCATGACAGATGAAGCCGCGGGCGCGATAGAACAAAGCTCTCTTATAGTAGGCTACACCGTCTATTGTGACCTGCTGAAACCGCTTTACCCCGATAAACACTATCATTCAACGGGTATGCGGCAAGAGAAGGAGCGTGTCCTGTTCGCGCTGGAGCAGGCTGCCGCGGGGAACGATGTCTCGCTTGTATGCAGCGGTGACGCGGGAGTTTACGGTATGGCTGCACTCGCGTTCGAGCTTGCGGAAAACGCTCCCGATGTCAGGATAAAAGTCATTCCAGGTGTTACGGCTGCGCTTTCCGGAGCTGCGCTTCTCGGCTCTCCGCTCACAAACGATTTCGCAGTTATAAGCCTGTCCGACCTGCTCACACCGTGGGAAGTCATAGAAAAGCGTATAGAATGTGCCGCCGCGGGAGACTTTGCGATAGCGGTTTATAACCCGATGTCACACAAGCGCACCGAAAATCTGAGCAAGGCTTGCGGGATAATACTGAAATACCGCCCGGAGACCACCCCCTGCGGGATCGCGGAAAACATCGGGCGTGAGGGTGAAAGCTGCCTCATAATTACGCTCGGGGAGCTTCAAAGCGCTGTCGTGGATATGTTCACGACGGTATTCGTGGGGAACTCGGTTACCCGCGTAATAAACGGGAGGCTCGTCACGCCACGGGGGTATAAGCTGTGAGGGTACTGATATTCGGCGGCACCACCGAGGGCAGAGTGCTTTCACAGTGGTGCGCGGAGAACGGGATATCCGCCGACGTTTCGGTAACTACCGATTACGGCGCACGGCTGCTCGGGTGCGGCGAACAGCTCAATATCTTCACGGGAAAGCTCGACTGCGCGGAGATGAAAACTCTTATTTCATCGGGAAATTACGCGGCTGTCATCGACGCTACACACCCCTACGCTGTCGAAGCTACCGAAAACATAAAAGCAGCCTGTGAAGCTGTCGGAGCGGCGTATTTCAGGCTGCTGCGCAGCAGCAGCGAGCCCGCCGGGATATGTGTAAGCGATATGCGGGAACTGGTGAAGCTCCTCGACCTTTCCGGCAAGACCATACTAAGTACCCTCGGCAGCAAGGAGCTTCCGGAGCTTGCGAAGATCCGCGCCCCGGAGAGGGTGTGGCTGCGGGTCCTTCCGACCGCCGATATAGTGCGGTACTGCACCTCCTTCGGATTTGACGCGGCTCACGTAATCACCGGCAAAGGTCCGTTCACGGCGGAACAGAACATTGCACACATCAGACAGAGCGGCGCACAGCTTCTCGTCACAAAGGAGAGCGGAAACGCGGGCGGCTACCCGGAAAAGGTCGAGGCAGCGCACGTCTGCGGCATTGAGGTGATCACCCTGACCCGCCCGAAGGAGCAGGGCTTTTCATTTGAGGAACTGACTGAAATTCTTGCGGAGAAGATATGAAGATATACATTGTCGGCATCGGCATGGACGGCGAAAAAACGCTTACCGCCGAAGCCCGTAAAGCCATTGAAAACGCCGATGTACTGATAGGCGCGAAACGCATGACAGAGCCGTTCGCGGCACTGAATAAAAATACTCTCGAAAGCTGGAAAGCCGACGAGATAGAATCATTATTACGGAGGTTCAGCGGAAATACCGCGGCTGTGCTGATGTCCGGCGACTGCGGCTTTTTCAGCGGCGCGGAGAAACTCAGGATCCGGCTTGCCGACTTTGATACCGAGATCATCGCAGGTATCTCTACCCCCGTTTATATGTGCTCAAAGCTCGGACTTACATGGGAGGATATGCGGTTCGTAAGCCTGCACGGTGCCGATGCGAGCATCGCGCGGAATGTGCGCAGATATGAAAAATGTTTCTTCCTGCTGGGCGGCAGCGTCACTCCCGCCGATATCTGCAAACGGCTCTGTGAATACGGGACAGGCGGCGTGACAGTGCATATCGGCGAGCGGCTCTCCTACACCGATGAAAGGCTGCTAAGCGGCAAAGCGAGCGAGCTTACCGACACAGTATGCGGCAGCTTGTGCGCTGTGGTCACAGTGAACTCCACACCTGAAAACCGAGTAAGGACAGGTATTCCCGATACCGAATTTGAGCGCGCCGACGTCCCCATGACAAAATCCGTGATACGCGCGGCTGTTGCATCTTCCCTCGGAGTATGCTATAATGATACTGTCTGGGATATAGGCTGCGGCACCGGCTCGGTGAGCGTGGAGTGTGCTCTCGCCGCGAACGGCGGGACGGTATATGCGGTAGATATGAACGATGAAGCGGTAAGGCTTACAGGAAACAACGCGCGGAAATTCGGCTGCGACAATATCCGCACGATAACAGGGAAAGCTCCCGCCGCGCTTAGCGGACTTCCCCGCCCCGACAGGGTATTCATAGGCGGTGCAGGAGGAAACATCGGTGCGGTACTTGATGCCGCGTATGCTGACGGAAACTCGCCCGTTACGGTCATCACCGCGGTCACGCTCGAAACTCTTAACGAGGCTGTGACCTCACTTAAAGAACGAAAGCTCATGTCACAGGTCACACAGATATCGGCAGTACCGACAAAAGCCGTCGGCAGCCACACTATGTTCGACGCGCAGAACCCCGTGTTCATTATTAGGGGGGAAGCCTTATGAAACGCATTCTTATCGCGGGAACACACAGCGGCTGCGGCAAGACCACAGTTACCTGCGCCCTGCTTTCCGCGCTGAAAAGACGGGGACTTGACGCGTCGGCGTTCAAGTGCGGACCCGACTACATCGACCCCATGTTCCACCGCGAAGTGATCGGCGTTCCCTCCCATAATCTCGACAGCTTCTTCTGCGATGACGACACGCTGAAATACCTTTTGCATGAGCACGCAGCAAACAGTGATATTGCCGTTATAGAGGGCGTCATGGGATTTTATGACGGAGCAGGCGGACGGGGTTCGGCACATTCGCTCTCCATGGTGACAGACACGCCCGCTGTGGTTGTCATCGACTGCTGCGGAATGAGCGGATCCGTCGGTGCCGTCATGCGTGGATTTCTCGATTTCAGACAGCCGAACAATATCGCGGGATTTATTTTCAACAGACTTCCCGAAAAGCTCACAGGGCTTGCCGAAAGACTGTGCAGCGAGCTCGGCACACGGTATCTCGGGTATCTCCCGAAAAGCGATATCACTATCGAAAGCAGACATCTCGGGCTTGTCACCGCAAGCGAGATAACAGGACTGCGTGAAAAGCTCGACGCGCTTGGAAAGCAGGCTGAAAAAAGCATAGACATCGACGGGATATTGCAGACCGCACAGCGGGAATACCCTGTGTTCACTCCCCCGTCATTCCCCGAATCAAACGGCAGCAGACCCGTGATAGCTGTCGCGCGGGACAAGGCATTCTGCTTCATTTACGACGACAACATTGAGCTTCTGAAAAAACTCGGCTGCGATGTGCGGTATTTCTCTCCGCTCACCGACAGAAAGCTGCCCGATAACACGTCAGGACTTATCTTGTGCGGCGGGTATCCCGAGCTGTATGCCGAGGAACTTTCAGCCAATACGGAAATGCTGGACAGTATTCGCGTGAACATCGAAAACGGGCTTCCCACGATAGCGGAATGCGGGGGGTTCATGTACCTCCACGAAAACTTTGAGGACATGAACGGAAACGAGTACAGCGGCGCGGGCGTGATACGCGGAAAATCTTTCAGAACAGAAAAATTGCAGCGTTTCGGGTATGTCACCCTTACCGCGAAAAATGACAATTTATTGTGCCGTGCGGGAGAAACATTTCGCGCCCATGAGTTCCACTATTTCGACAGCACAGACTGCGGCAGTGATATGACTGCGCAAAAGACCGACGGCAGAGAGTGGGACTGCGTTCACGCAAACCATAGTATTTATGCGGGTTTCCCGCACCTTTACTTTTATTCGGACATCGGAACAGCGGAAAGTTTCGCGAATGCGTGCCGCGAATTTATGAGGAAATGTGAAAATGAAGATTGAGTTACTGCCGCTCGACAATGCTGCGGGACGGCGCGCACGGGAACGCTGGGACAGCATTGCCAAGCCCCTCGGCAGTCTCGGACTGCTCGAAGACGCGATAGTAAAAATAGCCGCGGTACAGCACACAGAGAATGTCAGCCTTGCGAAACGCCGCGTCATTGTCATGTGCGCGGACAACGGAGTGGTCGCAGAGGGTATCAGTCAGTCCGACAGCAGCGTGACGGCGCTGTGCGCGGACGAGATAGCGGAAGGACGCTCAAATGTGAACGTCATCGCCGCTGCTGTTAATGCCGATGTGCAGGCGGTAGATATAGGTGTCGCGGCACAGACCCGTGCGCTTGACATGAAGATAGCGGCGGGGACAGGCAACATAGTCCTCGGTGCCGCAATGACCCGTGAGCAAGCCGAGAAAGCGATAGAAACCGGTATCGCTCTCGTCCGTGAAGCAAAGTCGGAGCATATCGGCATCATCGTGACCGGTGAAATGGGGATAGGCAATACCACCACCGCCGCGGCAGTTTCATCTGTTCTGCTCGGACTTGCGCCGCGTGATGTCACAGGGCGCGGAGCGGGACTTGACGACGCGCGGCTCACACGGAAGATAAAAGTGGTAGAACGCGCGATAGCCGTCAACAGACCAGACGCGGACGATGCTGTCGATGTACTTGCAAAAGTCGGCGGATTCGACATCGCGGGAATGACGGGGCTGTTTCTCGGCGGAGCGGAATGCGGCATTCCCGTTGTGATCGACGGCGCGATATCGGCTGCTGCCGCGCTTGTCGCGTGCAGGATAGCACCTCAGTGCTCGGACTTCATACTCGCGAGCCATGTTTCCGCCGAGCCTGTGGGAAAAATGCTGCTCGGGGCGATCGGGGCAAAGCCTCTTATTACCGCGGAAATGCGGCTCGGTGAGGGTACGGGCGGGCTTATGCTGCTGCCGCTGCTCGACTGCGCGCTGAGTGTTTACAACAATGCCCACAGATTTGACGATATTAAGCTTGAAAGGTACAGACCGCTTTGACTACACTTATCACAGGCGGCGCGAAATGCGGCAAATCCCGCCTTGCCGAAAAGCTGCTCGATGACTTTACGGGCAGTAAAATATACATCGCGACGATGATGCCCTACGGCGAGGAAGCTCTTGCGGCTATCGCGCGGCACAGAAAGATACGAGCAGGAAAGCACTTTATGACAATTGACAGATACACAGACCTCGACAAGACAGAGTTTTCGGAAAACTGCGGGATACTGCTTGAATGTATGGCAAATCTGTGTGCCAACGAGATGTTCCGCGGCGAAGATATCTGCGACCCGACAGAGAACATTCTGCGGGGTATCATTCATCTGCAAAAACACGCGGAAAAACTCGTCATAGTAACAAACAACGTTGGCAGCGACGGGATCGAGTATAGCGGCGGGACAGCCGGATACATCGAAGTCATGGGACGGCTGAACGCGCGTACGGCTGAGCTTTGCGACAATGTCATAGAATGCGTTTACGGCGTCCCCGTCGTTCTGAAAGGAAAACTATGCTTTTAAGATCACTTGCGAGCGCGTTTCTGATGTACTCAAGGATACCGATGCCGAAGGTGGAATGGCGGGAGGAGAACCGCCGATACGCGCTGTGTTTTTTTCCGCTTATCGGTCTGGTCATCGGTGCCCTGCTTTTTCTATGGGACTGTATCTGCGGGATCCTGTTCATAAATAGCATGGTACGCGGAGCCGTCGCGTTGCTGCTGCCGGTGATCGTTACGGGCGGGATCCACATCGACGGGTTCTGCGATACTATTGACGCGCTCTCGTCCTACTCCGACAAAAGCAGGAGCCTTGAGATAATGAAGGACCCGCATATCGGCTCCTTTTCGGTAATTGCGCTATGTTCGGTGATGCTGCTGCAATTCGCGCTGCTGTGCGAGGTAAACAACTATGCCGCAGTCGCGGTCGGATTTGTACTGTCACGCTCGCTCAGCGGACTTGCGGCGGTCACAATGAAAAACGCGCGCAGCGGCGGTTCACTCCAGAGCTTTTCAAAACCAGCGCACAAACAGGTGACTGTCGCAGTACTGTCGGTGACGGCAGTTTTATGTGCGGCCGCAGAGCTCTCCACAGGCTTGACGACAGGGGTATTTGTATGCGCTGCCGCGGCACTGTGCCTTGTGTACTACCGCTTTACGGCATACAGACGTTTCGGCGGCATAACAGGAGATACCGAGGGGTGGTTCCTTCAGATAACCGAGACCGCCATTTTGGCGGCAGTGTATATTGCGGAGGTGCTTGCGATATGATAATGATAACCGGCGGTGCGTTTCAGGGAAAACGCGGATTTGCAGTATCGGAGCTCGGCATCTCCGAACGGGATATCTTCGACTGCTCTGTCCGGGATATTTCGGAGCTTTCAGCAGAACGGTGCGCCGTGCATTACGAGCTTGCCGTAAAACAGCTCATGGCGCGAGGTATCGACCCCCTCGGATTTACGGAAAAGCTTAGCTGTGACATCGTGATAATGAACGAGATCGGGTGCGGGATAATCCCGCTCGACAAAGGAGAGCGCGAATGGCGTGAAATGACCGGACGCGCAGGGTGCATAATTGCGGAAAGAGCAGAAACGGTGTATCGCGTATGCTGCGGCATTGCGACTGTGATAAAAGGAGGATCGAATTGACTGTCAACTTTATCAGACACGGAAAAACAGCCGGAAATCTTGAAAAACGATATATAGGTCGTACCGACGAGCCCCTGTGCGAAACCGGCAAAGCGGAACTCAAAAAAATATCCTACCCGGACTGCGACATCGTGATATCAAGCCCTATGAAACGCTGCACAGAGACTGCGGAGCTTATCTATCCTTCACGTCGGACAGTGACATACAATGACCTCAGGGAATGTGATTTCGGAGCTTTCGAGGGCAGGAACCACATTGAGATGAACGGCGACCCGGTATATCAGGAGTGGCTCGACAAGGGCGGCATGGCAGCATTTCCCGGCGGTGAGGACAGCACGGTATTCCGCGAGCGCTGCGCGGACTGCTTTCTGAAAGCTGTCAGAGATAATGAGAGTACCGACACGATCTCTTTTGTCGTTCACGGCGGAACGATCATGTCGGTGCTGGAAAAGCTTGCGGTGCCGCATAAGGAATTCTACGAATACATGACCGAAAACGGGCATGGATATATTACCGTCTTTGACGGCGAGAAACTGAGAATAACCGGAAAGATATGAAACTGCTGATACCCGTGCTGCCGCTTGTCATCGGCTTTCTGCTCGATGCGCTCATAGGCGACCCGTACAGACTGCCGCACCCGATAAGGCTCATCGGACGGCTCATATCGGCACTTGAAAGGTTCGTGCGCGCGCAGTTCGCAAACCTTACTGCAGGCGGCTTTTTTCTTGCCGCGGCGGTACTTATCATCTCAACTGCCGTGCCGTCCGCACTTCTTTTTCTGTGTTACAGCGTAAGCGCTCCGCTCGGGGCAGCAGTCGAGAGCGTTATGTGTTTTTATATGCTGGCTGCGCGAAGCCTTTGTAATGAAAGCATGAAGGTCTTTCGTGCGGTTTCCGATGATGATACGGAGGCCGCACGGAAAGCTGTTTCGATGATAGTCGGACGTGACACCGCTGTCCTCGACCGCAGCGGTATCATACGCGCGGCCGTCGAAACTGTCGCGGAGAATACCTCCGACGGAGTCACCGCGCCTATCATGTATATGGCAGTCTTCGGCGCTGCGGGAGGGTTCTTCTACAAGGCGGCGAACACTATGGATTCAATGATAGGGTACAGGAACATAAAGTACGAAAAGCTCGGAAAAGCCGCCGCAAGGCTCGACGATATTCTGAATTATCTGCCGTCAAGGCTGACTGCGCTCGTCATGATCGCGGCGGCGTTCATTCTCGGTCTCGACGGGAAGAACGCTTTTCGGATATGGCGGCGCGACAGGCGAAAGCACGCGAGCCCCAACTCCGCACAGACAGAATCCGTCTGCGCGGGAGCCCTCGGAGTGCGGCTGGCGGGGGACGCGTGGTATTTTGGTGAGCTGCACAGAAAGCCGTATATCGGCGATGACACCCGCCCGATAGAAAATGAAGATATCCGACGCGCAAACAGGCTGATGTACGTAACATCGGTCATTGTACTGCTTGTTTTTTCAGCCCTGCGCGCTGTAATTATCGGAGGTCTGCTTACATGAAAAACGCACACGGCGGAGATACATACGGACGTGAGGAAATGCTCGACTTTTCGGCAAACATCAATCCCCTCGGTATGCCCGAGAGCGTGAGAAAAGCTGCTGCTGACGCACTCGGGAGATGCGGCGGATACCCCGACCCGCACTGCCGTATGCTGGTGAAAAAGCTCGCGGAGCATGAAGGCTTTGATGAAGCAAACATAGTCTGCGGCAACGGCGCTGCCGACCTTATTTACCGTATGATCCACGCTATAAAGCCCAAACGGGCGGTCATAACAAAGCCTACCTTTTCGGAGTACGCCAAAGCACTCGGTGAAGCGGGCTGCAAAATAACAGAATGTCCGACGGACGCTGTTGAAGGGGCTGTCACGGCGAAAACAGATATGGTTGTCATGTGCAGTCCGAACAATCCCACCGGTCAGCTTGCGGATAAACATACTCTCGAAAAACTCTGCGGAAAGTGCTCGGACAACAATATCATTCTTCTCTGCGACGAATGCTTTATCGACTTGTGTGAGGCTCCCGGCAAACACAGCGTTCGCAATTACATGAACGGGAATGTCATCATTCTGAAAGCCTTCACAAAGACCTATGCAATGGCAGGTCTGCGGCTTGGTTACGCGCTTTTCGGAAGTTCTGAGCTTGCCGATAAGGTTCGTGAGACAGGGCAGTTCTGGAGCGTTTCTGCCGTTGCGCAGGCTGGCGGTATCGCGGCTCTGGACGAGACGGGATATGTTGAAACTGCAAGAAGGACGATCGCAGAGGAGCGGAGATTTTTATTCGATTCGCTAAGCAGATCCGGATTTACAGTGTATCCGTCAGACGCGAATTTCATTCTTTTCAAGTGCGGCTATCCGCTCGACGAGCTGCTTGAGAACGAGGGGTTCATCATAAGGAACTGCGGCAATTACAGCGGGCTCGGAAAAGGGTATTTCCGCATTGCCGTGCGGCTGCACAAAGAAAATGAAGCACTGATGAATGCGATAGAAAAGGTGATAAAATGTCAAAAAACATAATGCTTCAAGGCACGATGTCCAATGTCGGGAAAAGCCTGCTGACCGCGGCACTGTGCCGTATTTTCAGACAGGACGGATATTCCGCCGCGCCCTTCAAATCCCAGAACATGGCGCTCAATTCCTACATCACCACGGGGGGACTTGAGATAGGACGCGCGCAGGCAATGCAGGCTGAAGCCGCAGGGCTCGAGCCATCCGCTCTGATGAACCCGATACTTCTGAAACCCACTACCGATGTCGGCTCACAGGTGATAGTGAACGGTAAGGTACGCGGAAATATGCGAGCCGCAGAGTATTTCCGCCATAAGAAGGAGCTTATACCGGATATTCTCGCGGCGTACAACACACTTGCGGAGCAGCATGACATTATCGTAATCGAGGGCGCGGGGAGCGCCGCCGAGCTCAATCTCAAAGCCGATGACATCGTGAACATGGGACTTGCGAAGCTCGTCGATGCGCCTGTGCTGCTTGTGGGAGACATAGACCGCGGCGGCATTTTCGCGCAGCTCCTCGGGACGCTTATGCTGACAGAAACTGACGAACGTGAGCGGATAAAAGGGTTGATAGTCAATAAATTCCGCGGGGATAAAACTATTTTCCAAAGCGGGGTCGATATTCTTGAACAGCGCGGCGGAGTGCCTGTGGCGGGCGTGGTGCCGTACATAAAATGCGACATCGAGGACGAGGACAGCCTTTCGGACAAGCTTGAATGCAGCTCGGCAAGCGGCATCATCGACATTGCGGTCATTCGCCTGCCGCATATCTCAAACTACACCGACTTTGACGTTTTTCTGCAATACGACGGGGTCTCCGTGCGCTATGTAACGAAATACACACAGCTCGGGACACCAGACATGATAATTATCCCAGGCACAAAAAGCACTGTTGCGGATATGCGCTGGCTGCGGGAAAGCGGGTTTGAAACAGCAATAAAAAAAGCCGTAGGCAAAGTGCCTGTTTTCGGCATTTGCGGCGGCTATCAGATGCTTGGCAACAAAATATCCGACCCCGAAAACTCCGAGGGCGGCGGCGAAATATCGGGTATGGGACTTCTCGACGCACAGACCGTGTTCTCCTCCCGCAAGCATCAGACACAGACGAACGGGCATTTTGAAAACATCGGCGGTATGCTGTCGGCGCTTTCGGGACTGGACTTCATCGGCTATGAGATACACATGGGCGAGACGACTTCGGGCTGCAGCAGGCTTTTAAGCTGCGGCGGGGCATACTCCGACAGCGTTTACGGCTGCTATATCCACGGCATTTTCGATGAGCCGCAGGTCTCCGCGGCAGTCGTCCGCACTCTTTATGAGCGCCGCGGTCTGCGCTTTGACGGCACGTGCATCGACCGCAGGGCATACAAGGAAAAACAGTTCGATATCCTCGCGGACGAGGTGCGCAAGGCGCTCGATATGGAGCTTATATACACTATCCTCGGTCAGCGCTGATACAGCGTGTAGAGCATAGCGTTCAATACGGCGGCGGCAACATTGCTGCCGCCTTTTCTGCCTGCGGCAACGATGTACGGCACTCCCGCAATCATGATAAGCTCCTTCGCTTCCACAACGTTCACAAAGCCCACAGGAACTCCCACTATCAGCGATGGGCGCAACGTTCCCGCAGTTATGAGCTCGTGCAAGCGAATGAGCGCTGTCGGAGCGTTGCCCACCGCGTATATGAGCTGTCTGTCCGCGAATTTCGCGGCAGCTTTATCCACAGATACCACTGCTCTGGTGACACCGCGGCTCTTTGCTTCCTCCGCGACATCGGCGTCCGACATGAAACAGCACACCTCGCAGCCCAATGCTCTGCACGCGGGCTTGCTTATCCCCGAAAATGCCATCTGCGTATCGGTGACTATGACTGCTCCCGCTTTGAGGGCAGCGATACCGAGCTCCGCGGCATTCTTTGAGAAACGCAGATTCTCCTTATAGTCAAAGTCCGCGGTGGTATGCACACAGCGCTTGACTATCAGCTTTTCATGCTCCGAGAACGCGGACATATCTCCGATCTCGCTCTCTATTATCTCCATGCTGCGGCGCTCGATGTCCGCAGGCAGTACGTTCTCAAAAGCCATGGTTCAGCTCTCCTTTTTCCTTATCCCGAATCTCTTCACATAGAACGCCACCGAAAGTACGGTGGCAATGCACCAGCCTATCGGCCATGCCGTCCATATACCCGTTGAACCCATAAGCCCCGAAAGCACGAAAGCCAATACAACGCGCAGTATCAGATCCGTGAATGTCGCGATCATGAATCTTCCCATAAGCCCCGCACCGCGCAGCACTCCGTCCGCGGCAAGCTTCACCGACGCTATGACGTAAAACGGCGAAACTATGCGAAGAAAGGTTATCCCTGTCTGCACAGCGGTGTCGGTGGGCTCGTCCATGAACAGCCGTATCAGCGGTTCGCCCGCAAAGAAATACAGTGCCGCTATCGGCAGAGATATCGTCCAGACAAGCCTGAGAGCTGCCTTGAAACCCGCGTTTATACGCTCTGTATGCCCAGCGCCGATGTTCTGGGCGGTGAAGTTCGACACCCCGTTTCCGAGAGTGGTAAGCGAGGTTATCACAAGATTATTGAGCTTTACCGCAGCCGCATAGCCCGCGATAGTTCCCGAGCCGAAGCTGTTTATCACTCCCTGGATAAGAATATTTCCGACAGATATGAAGCTTTGCTGAAGTACGCTCGGCACGGCTATGGCAGCTATCCTGCCGAGAAGCTGCAGCGAAAACAGCTTTACCCTTCCCTCGGTCTCAACTCCCGAAAGGCGTTTGAGAACTACTATGACGGCAAGCACACAGCTTACACCCTGGCACAGGAACGTTGCCCACGCAACGCCCGATACTCCCATACCGAATGCCGCTACGAAAAGTATATCCATTCCGACGTTCGCGGTAGATGACGCGGCAAGGAATATGAACGGAGTTTTCGAGTCGCCCATTGCCGAGAATACCCCTGTGGCGACATTGTAGAAAAACACGAACGGAAGGCTCAGTATGTATATATTCAGATAAAGCAGCGAATCGGAAAGTATGTTCTCGGGCGTCTGTATCAGCCGCAGCAGCTTATCGCTCGTGAGACCGCCCACAGCCATTAATACCGCACATACTCCCCCTGTCATGAAAAGCGACGTATATACCGCGGTTTTCATTTCCGCGAGCTTTTTACCGCCGAAAAGCTGGGACACGATGACCGAGCAGCCAATGTTGCACCCGAAGGCGAAGGCTATGAATATCAGCGTTATCTCGTAGCTGTTTCCTACTGCCGCGAGAGCCTCCTCACCTATCAGCTTTCCCGCGACGAAGCTGTCCGCGATGTTGTAGAGCTGCTGAAAGATGATGCTCCCGAACATCGGCAGACAGAACCGACGCAGGACTTTCCCCGGCTCACCGACGGTAAGATCCTTTGTTGCAGTCATTTCTTATCTCCTCGTTTTCTCTTTATCTCATACATTATACCCCATTTTCAGAAAAAAGTCAATAAAAAACAGGGGCTCTGCAAGCTGTATCGGAGACCCTGTCTGTGTATTCTATTGCTGCTGCGGCTCACATTCTTGTGCCAAAGCCGCCTCTGCCGCCGAAACCGCCCTGACCGCCTCTGCCGAAACCGTTCCGGTCATTCATACCGCCAAAACCGTTTTGCCCATTCTGGTCATTCTGACCGCCGAAGGCGGCATCGCCGCCCCAGCCGCCTGTGCCGCCGCCGCCCATCATCTGATTGGGCAGCGATGTGAGCTTCTGACCGTTGACTGTTACAGTACCGCCGTTAAGCTCGCCTGTGCCGTCATAGTCGAAGGAGGAAACTCCCGTGATAGTTATGGTGCCGTCATTTACATAGATATTTCCGTTCGCATCTACCGCGTCGGTATCGCCCTGTGCCATTACTATGGTGGTCTCACCGCCGTTGAATTCGACCGCGGGAATGCTTATCGCCGTAGTCTTATAGGATGCGTTGATGCCGTCGTCGGAAGCGGATATGCTTATATTGCCGCCGTTTATCTGAACGTATGTCCCCTCAAGACCCTCTGCCGCTTCGATATCGAATGTACCGCCGTCTATCTGAAGGATAGTTGTCGCCTGGATACCGTCATCGGATGCGGTGATATCGAACTCGCCGCCGGAAATATATATCCAGCCCACGGAACCGTCCTCGTCGTCCTCGCAGTGCATTGCGTCCTTCTTGCTGTTTACGGTGAAGCTGCCGCCGCTTACAGCGATGAAGTCCTTGGCTTCGATGCTGTCCTTTGCGGAGATGATGCTGTACGTGCCGCCGGTGAACTTGATGCCGTCCTTGCAGGAAATGCCGTTATCATTCGCGCAGGTGATATTGAGAGTTCCCACGCCGTTGAACACTATATCGTCCTTGGAGAAGATCACCGCGTCGGTATTGGTGTCACCGTCAGAGTTGAAGCTGCTTGTTACGGAAAGGTTATTGGTGCTGTCGGTGGTCGTGATGAAGCACTTGTCCGCGGAAACGACGTAGATAGCCGGGAAGTTTTCATTCGTGATGTTCACGCCGTCCAACACGAGCTGCACCTTATCGGATTTGCCCGCATCTACCTTTATCGTGCAGTTCTGAGCAGTGCCTGTGATGATATACACGCCCTCTTCGGTTATCTCTATGGTATTGCCGTCGGATACCGTTATGGTCTTCGCGTCGCTGAGGTCTGCTGTCTGGGTGCTGTCGCGGTCCGAGAAGATGTCCGAGGTATCAAGCGCGGAGCTGCCCTTGGTCACGGTGATAACTGTGTCGGAGCTTATCGCATTGCTCGCAGATGATGCCGCGTCGCCAAATCCTGCCATATTCCCGAAATCACCGTTCGGTGCGAAGCCTCCGCCGCCTCTGAGCATATCGGTGGTCTCTGTTGTCTCGGTGGATCGTGTACCCTCGGTCTGTGATGTTTCGGCTTCGGACGCATTTGTCTGTACCGCGCTGCTGTCGGAAGAAGTGTTTACGGGCTGTATCTCTGACGCACAGCCTGTGAGCGCCATGCATAATGCTGTCGAAAGAAGTATAGCTGTCAAAGTTGTCTTTTTCATAATGTCCTCCTTGCTCTGTCCGGTATGTTTCCGGCTCTTTGCCTTTGCTTTGACTATATTATAGCCCGCGAACCTTAAAACAACTTAAAGCTAATGTGAATTATTTGTGATAAATATATCAAAAGCCGGGCGAATAGTTCACATCGTCCGGCTTTCGGTTCATTTTCTGTTTTAGGAGCTTACTTTTCAAGTGCCTTGTAAGCTGCGGCAGCTATTGCCGCACCAACGAGGGGACCTACGATAAATACCCAGAGAGCCGCAAGAGGAGCACCGTTGCCGTTGATAGCCGCAAATACAGCGGGAGCTATGCTGCGGGCAGGGTTTACGGAGGTTCCGGTAAGACCGATGCCGAGGATATGTACGAGAGTAAGGGTAAGACCGATGACAAGTCCGCCGAAAGAACCGTGACCGCCCTTCTTGGAAGTTACGCCAAGGATAGCGAATACGAAGATGAACGTGAGCACGACCTCAACTATAAGTCCTGCTATGGCATTCTCATTCACGCCGCCGAGACCGTTAGCGCCGAAGCCGCCTGTCTTGTCCTCAACTCCGCCGAGACCGAATATCGCCGCGAGTATGCCCGAGCCTGCGAAAGCACCGAGACACTGAGCGATGATGTAACCAATGAAGTCCTTGACATCCATGCCGCCGCTTATCAGCACGCCCAGCGATACCGCAGGGTTGATGTGACAGCCGGAGATGTTGCCTACGCTGTAAGCCATACCGACGATGACAAGTCCGAACGCCAGCGCCGTGAGGATATATCCTCCGCCGTTAGCGGCATCGCAGCCTACCAGCATCGCTGTGCCGCAGCCCAGCGTTACCAGCACACAGGTGCCGATAAATTCCGCAATATACTTTTTCATTTGAATACCTCCAAAAAAATTTTGTGCGGGTCATCCGCTCTCCGCAGATGACCCACACATGTATTATACTCTTATGCACGCACAATGTCAAGCCCCTGAGCGCTTTCGACAGTGATATTTTCCGCGTTTCCCTGTGCGGTGACGGTTATGGTGCCGCCGCTTCGCACAGCCTTGACGGTGAGCACGGGTCTCGCCTCGCTGTCGTATATCACGGTCTCTGCTGATTTGCCGTCCTCAAGCCCGTATATCACAAGCTTTGCGTTCTGAGCATAATCATAGGTGAAATTGCGCTTGAAATCGCCGTATGCTATTATCGAATCAGGCTTTGCGTAAAGCGGCATACCGAAGTAGTCGTACTTCTTCTCGTACCACTTTCCGCCTTCAAGCTGCTCACCGGTCTGGATATCCGTCCATACGCCGCTGCCGGGCAGATAGAACTGAACCGTTCCCTCCTCGTTGAACACGGGAGCCACAAGCAGAGTGTCACCCAGCATATACTGTCTGTCCAGAGACAGCACGGCGGGGTCGTTCGTGTAATCCACCACCATTGCGCGCATCATCGGAACGCCCGTTTCGTGGGTCTCTATCGCATTTCTGAACAGATACGGCATAAGCCTGCCTTTGAGTTTTGTGAAATGCCGAACAACATCGCAGCTCTCCTCGTCAAAGTTCCACGGCACGCGGTAGGAGCTGTTGCCGTGCAGACGGGAGTGGGTGGACATAAGTCCGAACGCCGACCAGCGCTTGTACAGGTCGGGGGTGCCTGTAGCCTCAAATCCCGAGATGTCATGGCTGAAAAATCCGAAGCCCGACATACACAGCGAAAGCCCGCCGCGAATGGTCTCCCACATACTCTCGTAATTCGAGAAGCAGTCACCGCCCCAGTGTACGGGGAACTGCTGACCGCCCGCGGTCGCCGAACGTGCGAACAGACACGCCTTGTTCTCGCCGTAATACTCTTTAAGGACATTGAACACGGTCTTATTATAAAGGTGGGTGTAGTAGTTGTGCATTTTGTACGGGTCGGAGCCGTCATAGTAAATGACATTTGTGGGTATGCGCTCGCCGAAGTCGGTCTTGAACGCGTCAACGCCCATTTCACAGAGCTTTCTGAGCTTGCCCGCATACCAGCTGCACGCTTCTGGGTTGGTGAAGTCCACGATAGCCATGCCGGGCTGCCACATATCCGCCTGGAATACCGAGCCGTCCTTTTTTCTGATGAAATAGCCGTTCTCCATGCCCTCGTCAAACATTGAGGAGCGCTGGGAGATATAGGGGTTTATCCACACGCATATCTCCACGTTCTTGCTTTTGAGCCGCTTTAGCATAGCTGCGGGGTCTGCAAACATATTCGTGTCCCATGTAAGGTCGCACCAGTTGTACTCCTTCATCCAGAAGCAGTCGAAATGGAATACTTCGAGGGGGATTTCGCGGCGCTCCATTTCGTCGATGAAGAATGACACCGTCTTCTCGTCGTAGTCGGTGGTGAACGATGTCGTGAGCCACAGACCGAAGGTGTATGCGGGCGGCAGCGCGGGCTTGCCGGTAAGCGCAGTATATACCTTTATCACATCGGCTATGGTGTCCCCGCCGAACACGAAGTATTCAAGGTGCTGACCCTGCACCGCGAACGCCACCTTGGAGACAGTCTCGCTCGCCACCTCGAATGTGACCTTTTCGGGGTGGTTCACGAAACAGCCGTAGCCCTGCGACGACACATAGAAGGGTATAGACTTGTAGCTCTGCTCGGTGCAGGTGCCGCCGTCGTTGTTCCAGACCTCAACGGTCTGTCCGTTCTTTACGAATGTGGAGAACTTTTCGCCGAAACCGTAGATGTTCTCGCCAACGGCAATGTTGAACATATCGCGCATATACGCATTGTCGGAAGTCTCGCTGTCGGCGTAGAAGTTCTCGCCGCGCTTTGCGAGCATACGGCTCTCGGTGCGCTGAACGCTCTCCTCGATATAGCCTGTGGTGCGCCAGCCCTGCTTTGTCAGCAGCTTGTCGCCGTAGTAATACTTTATGTCCCAGGCACCCTTGACCCCGCCGATCACTACCTTTGTTTTCCCCGAGATAAGCTCATAGCCGCCGTTTTCCAGCTTATTGATGACGGGCTTGAAATCCGCGTCCTCGTACAGCTCGAAGGCGGGTCTTTTTCTTATCTGACCCTTGTAGTGGTCAACCGTGACCTTTATGGAGTTTTCGAGGGTGGAGGTGAATTTAACCTCAAGGCAGGGACCGCCGAGGGTCATTCCCCTGTTCTGTATCCAGCTCGCTGTGGCGAATACCGTGACCGAGCGCTCGTCAGCGGTCATCTCGTACATCTGTGTTGCGAAGCTTACATTATAGCCGGGTTTGTTGAGCCAGAAGCCGTCTGAAAATTTCATAATTCTTGTTTCCTTTCCGATTTTTGCGTCGTTTATGTAAACGTTTACGCCGATGGATATATCATACCATATTTCCCGTGGATTTTCAAGGGGGTATGATAAAAAATTTCGTTATCACGCAAATATCCCCGCACAAAAGCAGGAGCATTGCCTGATGTTTCATGCTTATTGACGGGGAGCGGTATTAAATTCACTTTTTCCAGGTGGTGGGTGAGAAAAGAAGCAGTATCGGGAACAGTTCAAGTCTCCCTGCCAGCATATCGAATATCAGCACGAGTTTCACCGGATCGGAGAATATGGAGAAATTCGATGCGGGGCCTGCAAGCTCCAGACCCGGACCTACGTTGTTTATCGCGGACGCTACGGCGGTGAAGTTCGTTATCAGATCCATGTTGTCGAACGCGAGTATCACCATTGACACCGCGAATACAAGTACATATCCCACCATATACACGTTGACCGAGCGCACCACCTCATGCTCTATGGGGTGACCGTCTATGTTTATCTTCTTGACCTGCTTCGGGTGAACGAGAAGTTCAAGCTCTTTTCCCATGCTCTTGAACAGGATAAGTATGCGGGATATCTTGATGCCGCCGCTGGTACTTCCCGCACAGCCGCCCACGAACATCAGCATGACGATAAGGGAGCGTGAAAGCTCGGGCCAGAGGTTGAAGTCCTCCGTTGAAAATCCCGTGGTTGACATTATCGACGCAACGGTGAACGCGGAGTGGCGGAACGAATCGGAAAGATTTCCGTATATGCCGTTGATGTTGAACGCGATGACCGCCGAGGACACAGCCGCGATACCGAGGAAAGTTATCACCTCGGTGGTGAAGGCTTCCCTGAGCTTCGCGTGAATGATGAAGAAGTAGGAATTGAAATTCACCGCGAAAAGCACCATGAACACGGTTATGATTATCTGTATATGCGCCGGATAGCCGCCCATGCTGGTGTTTTTCAGACCCATGCCGCCCGTACCACCTGTTGCGAACGCGGTGTTGAGAGCCTCAAACACGTCCATGCCGCCTATGAGCAGCGTTATGAACATCACAAACGTAAGTACGAAATATATGGAATACAGCAGCATCGCCGTGGTCCTCACATGGGGGACAAGCTTGCCTACCGAGGGACCGGGAGACTCAGCCTTCATGATGTGCATATTCTGACCGCCCGACAGCGGCAGAAACGCCATAATGAATACCAGCACGCCCATGCCGCCGACCCAGTGCGTGAAGCTCCGCCACATAAGTATGGATTTTGGCATTACCTCAACGTCAGTGATTATAGTGGAGCCGGTGGTGGAAAAGCCCGATACAGCCTCAAACAGAGCGTCCACAAAAGACGGGATCGCGCCCGAAAGCATGAAAGGCACTGCGCCGAACAGCGACAGAACTATCCAACTGAGCGAAACTATCACGAATCCCTCACGGGAATACAGCACCGTGCTGTCCGGCTTTTTCCGCGTTATCAGCAGCCCCGCCGCAAGGCAGAACAGCGCTGTGCCGAGAAATACAAAAAACTCGCTTTCCCAGTACACTGCTGCCGTGATAGTCGGCACGGCAAGGAACAGACTTTCAAATATCATCAGCCAGCCGATGATATTCGCTATCATACGATAATTCATAGCACGTAAGCTCTCCGTCAGATATCAAGTATTTCCGCGATGTCATGCAGAGCGAAGTCGGATACGATGATGACCGAATCGCCCACCTCGATAGTATCGCTGCCGCGCGGGATTATTACCTTCTTATCGCGCAGTATCGACGCTACCAGCACACTCGGCTTCAGCTTCATCTCCATGAGCGGCTTTCCCGCCACGGGCGACTTCTCGCGGATTATGAACTCCGCAGCATCGACCTTTCCCTTTATGATGTTGTAGAGCGTTTCAACGTTGCTCCCTATCGTATTCTTCATGGCTCGGACATACCGCACGATAGTCTCCGCCGTGATGTTCTTCGGGTAGATGACCGTGTCAAGCTCAAGGTGACGGATAACATCGTCAAAATCTATGCGGTTCACCTTTGTGACCAGCTTCCCTTTGTTCACCGACTTCGCAAACAGCGACAGCAGTATGTTTTCCTCGTCAAGATTGGTGAGAGCCACAAACGCTCCCGCGTTCTCGATGCCCTCCTCGAAAAGCGTCTGCTGATCAACGGCGTCAGCGTTTATGACCGTTGCGTACTGGAGCTTTTCCGCAAGCTCCTCGCACTTTGCGGTCTCCTTCTCGATTATCTTCACGCCTATACCCGCGCGGTCAAGCATATCGCTCAGATAATGGGTGATGTTGCCGCCGCCCACTATCATAACGTCCTTCACGGAATTCATCTTGTACTTTATGGTCTTGAAAAAGTGGCTCGCGTTCTTCGGCGACGCAATTATGGAGATAACGTCCTTTTCCATGAAACGGAAGCTGCCCTTTGCGATATATGCGTTGTCGCCGCGCTCGACTGTGCAGACAAGCACGTCACAGTGGAGCTTCGTGGATATTTCCTTTACCGCGAGACCTTCAAGCGGGCTGTCCTCGGGAAGCTTGAATTTCAGAAGCTCTACCCTGCCCTTGGCGAATGTGTCTATCTTCATAGCCGACGGGAAACGCAGCACCCGCGCTATCTCCGCAGCAGCGGTCTGCTCGGGGTTTATGACCATTGCAAGACCGAGCTCCTCTTTGAGATACGGAGCCTCGCTGCTGTACTGAGGACTTCTGACACGGGCTATGGTGTGACAGTTACCTGCCTTTTTCGCGATAAGGCAGCACAGCAGATTAAGCTCGTCCGAGCCCGTCACCGCTATCAGCAGGTCGGCGTTCTTTATCCCCGCCTCCTGCTGGGTCAGGTGAGTAGCGCCGTTGCCGACCACTCCGAGGACATCGTACCGTGCGGCAGTCTCGTTTACCTTCGCGGGCAGCATATCTATGACCGTTATGTCGTTTCCTTCGTCATTGAGCAGCTCGGCAAGCGTTTGTCCGACCTTGCCGCAGCCCACTATGATTATGTTCATATCATTCTCCGTTTTATCCTGTACGCGCCCTTTACCGTTCAGTTCAGCCCTTTCATGGTGAGGGATATGCGCTTTTTCTTCACATCTATACCGAGTATCTTCACATTCACGATGTCCCCTACCTTCACCACCGACATGGGGTCCGCCACGTATTTGTCGGACAGCTGAGAGATGTGTACGAGCCCGTCCTGATGAACTCCGATATCCACGAACGCCCCGAAATTGGTGATATTGCGCACGGTGCCTTTAAGCTCCATGCCCTCTTTCAGACTGTTTATGTCCACCACGTCCGTGCGCAGCATAGGCTTCGGCAGCTCGTCACGCGGGTCGCGCCCGGGCTTGGTGAGCTCCTTCTCCATGTCTGCAAGAGTTTCCTTGCCCACTCCGAGCTCTTCCGCGACCTTTGCCCTGCCCAGCTCCTTTATCCTGCCGCTTATCTTCGCCGCGGCTTCCTTTCCCGCAAGATCGGACTCGGTAAGCCCGCAGAGTTCAAGCAGCTTTCTCGCCGCCGCATAGCTTTCGGGATGCACCGCCGTGTTATCCAGCGGCTCCTTTCCTCCCGGAACACGCAGAAACCCTGCGCACTGCTCATACGTCTTTTTGCCGAGCTTGCTGACTTTAAGAAGCTCTTTGCGCTCCCTGAACCCGCCGTTTTCCTCGCGGTAAGCTATTATATTCTTCGCTATGCCCGCGTTGATGCCCGCAATATACGACAGCAGCGCCGCCGACGCGGTGTTCACATCAACTCCGACTGTATTAACGCAGTCCTCCACAACGCCGCCGAGAGCTTCCGAAAGCTGTGCGGGGGGCATATCGTGCTGATACTGCCCGACGCCTATCGCCTTCGGGTCTATCTTCACAAGCTCCGCAAGCGGATCCTGAAGCCGCCTTGCGATAGACACCGCGCTGCGCTCCGTAACGTCGAAATCCGGGAACTCCTCCTGCCCCGCCTTGCTCGCGGAGTACACCGACGCACCCGCTTCGGATACCACCATGTAGCTCACCGGAACATCAAGCTCACGTATCATATCAGCCACGAAGACCTCGCTTTCATGGCTCGCGGTGCCGTTGCCTATCGCAATGACGTTCACGCCGTACTTCTTTATCAGCTGCGTGAGCCTGCGGCTCGCTTCGGCTGTCTTGTTGTGCGGCGGCGTAGGATAGACTACCGTTTTGTCAAGCACCTTGCCGTCCGCCGCGACCACGGATATCTTGCAGCCCGTTCTGTACGCAGGGTCAAAGCCCATGGTCACGCATCCCTTTACAGGAGGCTGCATAAGCAGCTGGTGGAGATTTTTTCCGAACACCTTTATAGCCTCGGCGCACGCCTTTTCCGTCAGGTCATTCCTCACCCTGCGCTCTATGGACGGGTGGATAAGGCGCTTGTACGCGTCGTCGGCAGCCTGCTCCACAAGTGCTGCGTTTTTGCTGTTGTTCTTTACCACGCGGCTCCTTATGGTAGCTGTCATATTGTCCGCATCGACCTCCACGGACACCTTGAGCACGCCCTCGCGTTCGCCGCGGTCTATCGCCAATATACGGTGCGCCGCCATTTTTGCCGCGGGCTCCCTGTGCTCGTAGTAAAGCTCGTAAACGCTGTCCCCGACATCCTCCTTAGCCTTCTCCGACACGATGAACGCCGTGCGGTCATAAAGCCCGCCCAGTATCTTTCGTATCTCGGGGTCATCGGAAATATTCTCCGCGATTATATCAAGCGCGCCGTTCATTGCGTCCTCGGCTGACGCTATACCCTTTTCCTCCGAGATGTACTTCTCAGCCTCGGCATACGGGTCGTCCTTCGACTGTGCGAAGATGAACTCCGAAAGCGGTTCAAGCCCTTTCTCCTTTGCTATTCCCGCGCGGGTCTTTTTCTTGGGCTTGTAGGGACGGTAAATATCCTCGACCGCCGCGAGAGTCGATGCTGCCGACAGGTCGTTCTCTATCTCCTCGGTGAGCTTGCCGAGCGCCTCTATCGCCGCACGCACCTCGTCCTTGCGCTTTTCAAGGTTCCGCAGATATGTGAGCCTTTCCGAAAGGTCGCGGAGCTGCTCGTCGTCGAGCGAGCCTGTGACCTCCTTGCGGTAGCGCGCTATGAACGGTATCGTATTGCCCTCGTCGAGGAGCTTCACAGCCGCCTCGGTCTGGGACTGTCTTATTTTCAGTTCTTCCGATATTACACTGATTATATCCATATTATATGTCTCCCGAGTCATGCGTATTTATGATGAATAACACATATCCCCCGCAGTTGGCGGGGGACTTTGCGCTGAACGCTGTTTATCAATACTGATAGAGCTTGTTGTGATGTATCCGATGTATCATTACGGGTACAACGCCGAGCACGACGAACGTTCCGACTGCCGCACCGAGAGCTATGAGTATGCTCATAAGCCCGCTCGGCTTATTGTCATTGTCGTCCTCCGAAGCTGCCGCCGCGGGATCGTCGCCCGTCTCCTCCTTTGTGGTGACGGTAGTATCACGCTCGGCAGCCTCGGTCTCCGCAACGGGTGTATCGTCCTCGACAGGGGGCTGGGTCTCCTGCGGGAAGGTCTCCTCTATCTGCGCCGCCGCGGGAGTAGTCTCCTCGGTTTCCGGCGCGGGAGTGGTCTCCGCGGTCGATGCCGCCGTGGTGGTCTCGGGAGCCTTGTCCGAGAAGAAGCTTGACGCCACGAAACCTATCGAGTTGTTGTACTTTATCGCAAGCCAGCCGCCGCTGTAACCCACCACTGTGACGGGAGAGGTCGCATATACCGTACCTGCCTTGCTGTAGCTTGTATCGGGACCGTAACGCACGTTCACCACTTCATTCGCGTACATCGTGTATTCGCCGGTAGCGGTGTACGGTGGTATCTCGTTTGCCGCCGCGTCGGCTCCTGCATTGGTGGTACCCTCGGGAGTGATAAGAACTATATCCTCGTCCGGAAGGGTGTTTTCGTCTTCCTGAGGCTCCGTTTCGTCCGGATCATCCTCGTCGTCATTTACAAAGTCGATCTCTCCCGGCTCCTCGTCGGGGGCATCCGCGTCGGGCTCAGCGTCCTCGTCGTCCTCTTCCTCGATAGGGACTATCTCGTCCGGGTCATCATCGGCAAATGCTGTCGGATCAGCCTCCGCGTAAACGGGAAGAGCTGTATATGCTCCGAGCATGAGTACTGCCGTAATGACAGATATGTATTTCTTCAGCTTTTTCATGCTATCAATCCTTTCGCATCTACATATAGTATTGCACTATTTTACATTATACAACATTCTTGATGATTTGTAAACACCTTTTTGATATTTTTTATGATTTTTCTCTGTAATGATCCGCGATAACGAGGTCAACCACCCTGCCGTAACTCTTGGTGCCGTCGGACTGGTCGTTTATCTTGAGATACACATCGTTCATAGCCTCCGCAGCTTCACCGAAATCGGTCTTGTACTTGTCCCAGAACTCATTCTGCATCACAAGCTGTTTCCGCACGGCTTCCGGTATCATCATATAGACCTCGGCGTACTCCTCCGCCGTCGCGTCGGGATAGTATGCGTTGAGCAGGTAAATCGTGATGTCATACCACCCGCTGTATGTAAGATACGGGTCGGAGCTGTCGCGGCAGGCGAGAAACGAGATGAAATTCGCTTCGTCCTCCCGCATGAACCCAGTCATGTGCGACAGCTCATGGCAAGCCGCGTGGCCGAGCTCCTCGGCATTGTTCTTCATGTTGAGGTTCGCTTCCATGGAATAGAACGTGAATATACCCGTGATATGCCCGTAGCACATAAGCTCCGACAGCATCACAGGCTTTACGCCCGCGTAGTACGAATCCAGCGGCTCATAGCTCTCGCCGAGCTTCTGCATCGCCGAGACCGCGCGCGCCGAAAGATCCTCAGGCACCACGATATGTCCGCTGCCGTCGATCGTCACGTTCTTCCCCGCCTCGGTAAGCTCCGATATCGCGTGTTCAAGCACCTCGCGCACCTGCGCTTTTGAGTATTTCCCTGTAGTAAGCCCCGCTATCTGCGAAAACGGCTTGCGGCTGTAATTTATCCCCATGCCGTAAGCGAATTCAAACAGCAGTATCCCGCCAACGAGCAGTACGCTCGACAGCGATGACAGCAGGAACCTTCCTCTGCTGCCTTTGCGGCGTATCATGCCCGCTATGAAATACACTATTGCGAACAGAGCCAGCAGCACTCCCGCTATCACAAGTATCTCCGCCAGCGAGAACGGGAAAATTCCGCTTATGCGCGCGAAAATGTTCACTACGTGAGGATATACGGTAAATCCGTAGAAGTCCGCAAAGCCGTCTATCAGACGCGCTGCCGCTATGCCCGCACCGCCGAGCAGCAGCAGCGTGCCGCCGACGACCAGCCGCTTTACCGGCACACGGGGTCTCTCGCTCATTCTTCGTTATACCTCTCGTCGATGACACGGGCAGTCTTCTTCATGCTGCGCGGGAGCACGCCAACTTCCACTGCCTTTACGATAGGCGTGAACCCTATGCGGCTCTTGACTTTTTCCGCTATACGCTTTGAAAGCTCGTTGAAATCCACATCGCCGGTAGTCTCCACGTAAATGCGCATGGTGTCCTTGCCGTCAAGGTGGGAAATGCGTATCTGGTACTCGCTGGAGATCTCGGGGAACGTCTGGAGGACTTCCTCTATCTGGCTCGGGAACACGTTCACGCCCTTTATCTTCATCATGTCGTCCGTTCTTCCCATTATGCGGTCAAGGCGCGGGAACTCGCTGCCGCAGCTGCACCTGTCGGGGATAATGCGGGAAAGATCGTGGGTGCGGTAGCGTATAAGCGGAGCGCCCTCCTTGACGAGCGTGGTTATAACTATCTCGCCCATTTCACCGTCCGGCACGGGTTCGCCCGTCTTAGGGTCGATTATCTCAAGATACAGGAAATCGTCCCAGTAATGCATACCCTCTTCCTTTGTGCAGTTTATGCCTATTCCGGGGCCGTATATCTCGGTAAGTCCGTATATGTCATAGAGCTCGATACCGAGCTCGTTCGCTATCCTGTCGCGCATCTTCTGGCTCCAGCGCTCGGAGCCTATGACACCCTTTTTCAGCTTTATCTTGTCGCGGAGACCGCGTTTCTGTATCTCCTCCGCAAGCAGCAACGCGTATGACGAGGTGGCGCACAGCACTGTGGTCTCAAGTGATATCATCATCTCTATCTGCTTGTCCGTGTTGCCGGGACCCATGGGGACTACCATTGCCCCGAGCTTTTCCGCGCCCGCCTGAAATCCTATGCCCGCCGTCCACAGACCATAGCCGGGAGTTATCTGTATGCGGTCTTTGTTGGTTATCCCGGCAAACTCGTAGCAGCGTGCGAACATGGTCGCCCAGTCGTCAACGTCCTTCGCGGTATATGGGATTATGACCGGTGTGCCTGTGGTGCCTGAGGAGGAGTGGATACGAACTATCTGCTCCTCGGGAGCAGTCATAAGTCCCAGCGGGTAAGCGTCACGGAGATCCTTTTTCTCCGAGAACGGCAGCTTGAGAAATTCCTCGTACGAGCGCACTTCCGTAATGCCCGCTTCTTCGAGTTTCCTTCCGTAGAAACTCCCCGCGCTTACAAGCGCCTTGATCCGGCTGTTTACCTGTTCGAGCTGTTTGTCGGTTATCTGCATGATTTTATGTCCTTTCAAAAATTATCGGCATTTATATCTCAGTGCCTTGCTGTTGAGCTCGGCAAACTGCGGTTTTACGGTGGCTCTCATGGTCTGCTCTATCTCGTCAAGCGTGAACGGGAGCAGTCCTGTGGCTACTGCCGCTCCAAGCATCACCATATTGAGCACCTTCGGTGAACCTATCTCCGCGCACGCCCTGTCGCCGTCCACGAATACCGGGTCCTCGGTGTTGCGGCGGATATAGTCCAGCATATCCGCGCCGTCGTAATCCGAGCCTGTCAGCGCCGCCGTCACAGGCATTATCGGGTGGGTGTTGACTATCGCTTTCCCGCCTTTTTTCAGATACGGGAACATTCTTACCGCCTCCGACGGCTCAAAGCCTATCAGCAGGTCGGCACTCCCCTCGGGGAACATGGGGCTTGCTATCCCTTCACCCAGCCGCAGAAAGCTGAACACGCTGCCGCCCTTCTGCGCCATGCCTATTGTCTCCGCGCTCATGACGGGGACATTGTGAGACACGGCAGTCGCCGCGGTGAGTTTCGACGTGAGGACTATACCCTGACCGCCGACGCCGCATATCATGATGTTCGTCTGCATATCATTCGCCCTCCTTCGTTAATCTTATCGCGCCGAATTTGCACACCTGCGAACACAGCCCGCAGCCTGTACACAGCGAGCTCTCTATCGCCGCGCGCCCGTTCTTCAGCACTATCCCCGGGCAGCCCAGCGTCTTTATGCAGTGCTTGCAGTTTGTGCATATCTCCGTGTCGATGACCGCAGGAGCTTCGGGCTTTTTTATCACCGCGCAGGGCGACCTGAATATCACGGCTTTCACGCCCTTTTCCGCAGCCACGCGCCGTATCGTCTCCACAGAAACGCTGAGGTCGAGAGGATCCACGGTTTCGACCGTCTTTACTCCAACACCGTGCAGTACGGCGGTGATGTCTATTTTTTCAACTATCTCGCCCATCATGGTGTGACCCGTGCCTGGGTGCGGCTGATGTCCCGTCATGGCAGTGGTGGAGTTGTCAAGTATCACAAGCGTCATATCCGCCTGATTATACACCGCGTTCACCGCTCCCGTTACAGCGGAGGCGAAGAACGTGGAATCTCCCACGAACGCAAAGCATTTCGTGTCCGGCTCGATATGTCCGATACCCTGGGTGATGTTCACTCCCGCACCCATGCACAGGCAGGTATCCACCATGTCGAGCGGCATGGCATTTCCGAGGGTGTAGCAGCCTATATCCCCGCAGAATACCGCTTTCTGTCCCTTCATGGCTTCCTTCACCGCAAAGAACGACGCACGGTGCGGACAGCCCGCGCACAGTACAGGCGGGCGCACGGGAAGCGCAGGCGGCTCCTCCGCTTTTGCGGCAGCGGGCTTCTCCCAGCCCATGAAATCCGCGATATCCGCAGCCACGGAGCCGCAGGTGTTCTCGCCCGCATTCTTCACGTCATGGGTGAGTTTGCCGCGTATCTTCACCGGCAGATGATGCTTTCCGCAGATATATGTCAGCTCCCGCTCTATCACCGGGTCGAGTTCCTCTATGCAGAGCACCTCGTCCAGTCCGTCAAGGAAACTCAGCGCAAGCTGCTCCGGGAACGGGAACGGCGTGGTCACTTTCATGGCGCGGGGAGCGGGCTTTCCCGCAAGAGCCTCGGTCACATACGTCCAGCTTATGCCGTGGGACACTATTCCCTTCCGACAGACACCGTCAGCCGCGGGTATGACGATATTGCGCGGATAACGCGAAAACTCCTCCGACAGCTTAACGTTCCTGTCCTCGATGCGTATATGCGCGTTGTATGAAAGCCGCGGGAAAATGACCCATTTAGACGGGTCGCGCTTAAAGCCCTCCGGCTTATTATGCTTATACTCGCTCTCGTCCTTGACATCTATCGACGCGTAGCCGTGACAGACCCTCGTTGTCGGTCTGAACAGCACCGGTGTGCCGCAGCGCTCGGAAAGCTCAAAAGCTTCGCCTATCATGTCATAGGCTTCCTGCACGCTCGACGGGTCAAAGCACGGCAGCTTGGAATATGCCGCGAAAGTGCGGGTATCCTGCTCGGTCTGTGAGGAAATCGGACCGGGGTCGTCCGCCACCAGCACGACCATGCCGCCCTTCACGCCGATGTACGCAAGGCTCATCAGCGGGTCGGAGGCTACATTCAGTCCAACCTGCTTCATGGTCACCATTGTCCTCGCGCCGCAGTACGCAGCTCCCGCCGCGACTTCAAGCGCGGCTTTCTCGTTCACCGACCATTCGACATACATCGAGCCGTCCTTATTGCATTTTGCCGAGGTCTCAAGCACCTCGGTGGAGGGCGTGCCGGGATATCCCGCGATAAGATCAAGCCCTGCAGCTATCGCCCCGCGCGCTATGGCGGCATTTCCCATTAAAAATTCCTTGTGCATTTCTTTTCCGTCCTTATGCCGTATTCATGCCGTTCACCTATACCCGTGCGAACGGCTGTACATCTGTTTTATTATACCACCGCAAGCGGCGATTGTCAACTTTGACCTGTGCCTGTGGGAAATATTTCATGCAAAACACCGCACATTGACTGTGCGCGGCTTTCTTATTCATCGGATACGTGTATCGGGTCCATGTGGACTGTCACCACGGCACCGAATTTCTCCGCTATCTCGTTCTCAAGCGCGTCCGCCATTTCGTGAGCCTCCACAAAGCTCGCCGTATCGGGTATCTCGGCGTGCAGCGACACCACGTTCCTGCCCACGCCGTAATTATGCACGTACAAGTCGTGTATGCCGATTATCCCCTCGAACTTCCGCGCCGTATCATGTATTCCCTCGATATATTCATCGTCCGCGCGGCTCCCGAGAAGTATGGTAAGGCTCTCCTTTGCGGCATTTATACCCGCGCGGGTGATTATAAGCGCTATCAGAAGTCCTACCCAGCCGTCGATGTTCAGCCCCCACACCGCATATACTACCAGCGAACCCGCAGCGGCAAGCGTTGAGATGCAGTCCGACAGGCTGTCAACAGCTACCGCTTTCATAGGCGCGGAGTTTATCAGCCTGCTGAGATGACGGTTGTACGCGTAGATGTACAGCTTCACGAGTATCGACGCACCCAGCACCGCAAAGGTCAGCATATCGGCAGTCGGCTCCTCGGGCGTTATCAGCTTAGCCACCGACTCCCGCCCTATCTCAAGCGCCATGAACACTATGGAGCAGGACACCACAAGCCCTGCGATATACTCGGCTCTGCCGTGTCCGAACGGGTGTTCCCTGTCCGCAGGCGCAGCCGCGATACGGCAGCCCGCAATGGAAACCACCGAGCTTCCCGCGTCGGACAGGTTGTTGAACGCGTCCGCGACCACCGACACCGATGATGATATCAGCCCTGCCGCGAGCTTTCCCGCAAACAGCAGGATATTCAGCACTATGCCTACCACTCCGGCAAGTATGCCGTACCTCGCACGGACCGTATGGTCGGAGGTATTATCAAAGTCCTTGATAAAAAGCCGTGCAAGCAGCTTTATCATCTGTCATCACTCTCCCGAAGTGGAAAATGTGCGTTTCACCGCGTCATGCCAGCCGCGCAGCAGCTCTGTGCGGTGTTCCTCCGACATCTGCGGCGTAAATGTCTCCGGAGCTCCGCCGAGACGTCCGAGCTCCGCTATATCACCGAAAAATCCGCAGCCAAGCCCCGCCAGCAGGCACGCGCCGAGCGCCGTGGTCTCCACGTTATGCGGACGCACCACTGTGCGCGCCGCCACGTCCGACTGGAACTGCATAAGGAAGTTGTTGGCGCTCGCACCGCCGTCAGCCTTTACTGTACCCAGCCTGCCTGCGTCCTTTTCCATAGCCGCCAGCACATCACAGGTCTGATAGGCGATAGATTCAAGGGCGGCTCTGACAATATGCCGCCGTCCGCTGCCGCGGGTGAGCCCTGTAATGGTGCCGCGCGCCTCGCTGTCCCAGTAAGGCGCTCCGAGCCCCACGAACGCGGGCACGAGATACACTCCGCCGTTATCGGGGACGCTCTTGGCGAGCCATTCCGTGTCCGCGGCAGTCTCGATAAGCTCCATTTCGTCCCGCAGCCATTTGACCACCGCACCCGCGATAAATACCGAGCCTTCAAGCGCATAGGTAGTCCTGCCGCCTATGCCCCACGCTATCGTAGTCAGCAGCCCGCTTTCCGATGACGCGGGCTCGCTCCCCGTGTTCATCAGCAGGAAAGCGCCTGTGCCGTAGGTGTTCTTGACATCGCCGTTCTCAAAGCAGCGCTGACCGAAAAGCGCAGCCTGCTGGTCGCCCGCGCAGCCCGCTATGGGTATGCTCCTGCCGAATATCTCGGGTGCAGTCTCGCAGATGACGCCTGATGAATCCACTGCCTTCGGCAGCATACAGCGCGGTACTCCGAATATCTCCAGCAGCTCGTCGTCCCAGTCGAGGGTGTGGATATTGAACAGCATTGTCCGCGACGCATTGGAATAATCGGTAACGTGCGCCCTGCCGCCCGACAGCTTCCACATCAGCCAGCAGTCCACTGTGCCGAAGAGAAGCTCGCCGCGCTCGGCCCGCTCTCTCGCTCCGTCCACATTGTCGAGTATCCATTTGAGCTTACCCGCGCTGAAATACGGGTCTATCAGAAGTCCCGTCTTTTCGCGTATCTTATCCCCCAGACCGCGTTCCTCAAGCTCACGGCAGAGCGGCGCCGTCCTTCGGCACTGCCAGACTATCGCGTTATATATGGGGCGTCCGGTCTGCCTGTCCCAGACTATGGTAGTCTCGCGCTGGTTCGTAATGCCTATCGCGGCAATATCCGACGCTTCAGCACCCGCGTTGAGCATAGCGTCGCGGCAGACTTCGAGCTGCGTGGAGAATATCTCGTCCGGGTCATGCTCCACATACCCGGGCTCGGGGTATATCTGCGTAAATTCACGCTGCGCAACGGCTGCTACCTCTGCGCTCCGGTCGAATATGACAGCGCGCGAGGAGGTCGTTCCCTGATCTATTGACATGATGTATTTCATAAGCTCACCCTTTCAGCAGTTTATACTAATATAGTATCATTTTTACGCCTATATGTCAACAAAAAGACAAAAAATATACCTCCGCTAACTGTCAGCGGAGGTATATCGGGTTTCTTGCTTATATCTCGGAGATCTCCTGCTCGGAAAGGAGCTTTATGCCCGCCTCGGTGAGCGCCGTGACCGCCGCGTCATTGTTGTCAACGCGGATTATCAGACACGCCATGCCCTTGTCGCGGTTGATGAACGCCGCATACATATACTCTACGCTGATGTTGTCCTTGTAGAGTATATCCATGATCTTAGCCATGCTGCCGGGCTTGTCGTCGGCTATTACCGCGACCACATTTGCGGCGGAGGCTAAGAAACCGCTCTCCTTGAGCGCCGCTATCGCCTTGTCGGTATCATTGACGATGATGCGCATTATGCCGAAATCCTTTGTGTCTGCTATCGACACCGCACGGATATTGATCCCGGCGTTCGCAAGGGACTCTGTGACTGCGGAAAGTCTTCCGGGTCTGTTTTCAACGAATACGGATAACTGTTTTACTGTCATTGTGGTTTCCTCCCTTTATACAAGTCTGCGCTTGTCTATCACACGCACTGCCTTGCCCTCGGAACGCGGTATGGTCTTGGGCTCGACCAGCGTGATCTTTGCCTTGATGCCGAGTATCTGCTGGATATCCGCGCCGATCTTCTTTTCAAGCGTGGAGATGTCCTTGATCGTATCGCTGAACATATCATCGGACAGCTCTACCTTGATCTCGAATGTATCGGTTGTGCCGACGCGGTCAACGATGATCTGATAATTCGGAGCCGCCTTGAAGTCCTTGATGAGAACTGTTTCGATCTGGGACGGGAATACGTTGACGCCCTTGATTATGAGCATATCGTCGCTTCTGCCCATGGGCTTCGTCATCTTCACGAGCGTTCTTCCGCAGGAGCACTTCTCTCTTGTGAGCACACATATATCGCGGGTGCGGTATCTTATGAGCGGGAAAGCCTCCTTGGTGACGCTTGTGAACACGAGCTCACCCTTTGAACCCTCGGGAAGGGTCTCGCCGGTATCGGGGTCTATTATCTCGGCGATGAAGTTATCCTCGTTTATGTGCATTCCGCTCTGCTCGCTGCACTCGAACGCCACGCCGGGGCCGCTGGTCTCGGTAAGTCCGTAGATATCATACGCCTTGATGCCGAGGGACTGCTCTATCTGCCGGCGCATTTCCTCTGTCCAGGGTTCCGCGCCGAATATCCCGGCTTTGAGTTTTATGTCATCGGGCGTATAACCCATTTCATGCAGAGTTTCGCCTATATATGCCGCGTATGACGGGGTACAGCAGAGTATAGTAGCTCCGAGATCCATCATGAACTGTATCTGGCGCTCGGTGTTGCCCGAGGACATGGGAAGCGTAAGACAGCCCACCTTATGGGAGCCTCCGTGAAGTCCCGCGCCGCCGGTGAACAGTCCGTAGCCGTATGCCACCTGCACCACGTCATCTCTCGTGCCGCCCGCTGCGGTTATAGCTCTCGCTACACAGTCCTCCCACATATCAACGTCATTCTGCGTATAGAACGCAACTACGCGCTTTCCGGTAGTGCCGCTCGTTGACTGAATACGCACGCAGTCGCTCAGCGGCTTCGCGAGAAGCCCGTAGGGGTACGCGTCACGCAGATCCGCCTTGCTTAAAAACGGGAGTTTTGACAGATCACCGATGCCGTGTATATCTTCGGGGGTCACTCCCTTTTCTTCCATTTTCTTCCGATAGTACGGAACATTGTCCCACACATGCTTTACCTGCTTCACAAGACGTTCGCTCTGGAGCTTTTCCATTTCCTCGCGCGGCATCGTCTCGATATGCTCATTCCAATATCTTTCTGCCATTGGGGTTTATCCTCCTTAAAGTGCTTTCCGACCGCTTTGTTGTAGCGACTGACGGGATTGGATCGTATCAGCCGATGATATTATACCACATTTCTTGCAAATAGTCAATAATTTATTGTTTCGTATGTCAAAAAAGCACAATGCGGAATAACACCGGAAATATCAAAAATATGTTGATTTTTGCCGCATTATATGTTAAAATAATAAAACGGGGTGATAAGAATGAACATATTTTCCGTCATCTTCATGAATTTCTGGGGATTTGACATATTCATATTCCTTGCGGCGGTATTCAACGGGTTCATGTTTTACATGGTAAAGCTCTCATCGGACAAGCTCAAAGCAAAAATGAGCCATACCGTTTATGTGCCGCATTTCGAGGCGACCCGCCGCGAAGCGGACGAACAGGTGGCACAGCTTCGCGAGGAGGACGTTCTTGAGCTCCGCTCGGCGTCGGACAGGTTCTATACTCTGTTCGTGAACATCACAGGCATATTCCCGCTGCTCGGCATACTCGGCACAGTTGTGTCGCTGCTGGGACTGGTATCGGATATGGAAAATGTCACCGGCAACTTCTACGCCGCGCTCACATCGACATTCTGGGGACTTATCTTCGCTATCATTTTCAAGTTTCTCGACGGGCTTATCTCCCCGCAGATAGAGCAGAACGAAAAGAGCGTGCGGCTGTATCTTGACAGTAGGTCAAGCGTACAGTCCGCCGAATCTGCCCCGGCAGCCCCCGCAGAGCAGACGGTCACGGCGGCTCCCGCACTTCCGGCGGCAGAAGACGAGGACAGCGGCGATGAGGAATAAGGGTATCGCCATTGAGCTCACAGCGCTGCTCGATGTCATACTTATCATGCTGTTCTGGGTGATGATGAGCATGGAGCGGGAGACCGAGCGGATAAAAACCGACGCGGAGGAGACTGTGGCGGCAAAGCAGGCTGAGTTCGACATGAAAGCCGAAGAGCTTACCGCGGAGCTGAACTCAGTAAAGGAGCAGTATGAGCGTTTCCTCGATGAGAACGCGGATAATGTGGCTGTGGCTAACCAAAAGGCGCTGGACGAGTTTGCCGAGGGAAGAATGATAACGCTCAGCCTCAGCTACGACGCGGTCGGAAAGCTGTTCATACTCGACGAAAAAGGTGAACTTGCCCACACGATGCTGTACTCCGAGGACGATATTGAGGACTGCATCAAGAACGTGCTGAAGGACTCGGGGCTGAGCAGGGACGACGTGATACTATGCGCGCTGGTATATGACGGGAACAGGGCTCTTTACAAGGACGTGCGCATGGTGACTGCCGCCGCCGATGACGTGGGAAAGGAATACAGCAAATTCTACTGCACATACATAAACATCTCAAGACAGTAAGCTCCCCCGACGCAAACGGGGATAATATATCAAATCATAAGGAGAGAATAATATGTCCAAAGATCTTGAAAAAGAAAACGAAAAGCTTGAAAAGCAGAACAAAAAGCTGAAAAAGAAAAACTCCGCAGGCGGTAAGATAATTATCTTCCTGCTGCTTATCATCGTGATACTCGCGGCGGTGCTGTTTTTCCTCGACCCGTTCGGCTGGGGGATAGGGCCTAATGCCAAGGGCGGCGCGGGAAATGCCGACACTGCCGGAGCACCCGCTGTATCTCAGACCGAAACTGCTGACACCGAGCCCGCCGAGACTGAAAAGCCCCAGGCTTACACCGATGTCACCGTAGCGGGAGCGACTTACATCTTCGGCACCGAGGAAACAACGATAGACTATATCGTAAGCATCGTAAAGGATTCAGGCGAGGACGTTATAGTGAACATCTCCGACGACAACGCGACCCAGAATGCTATGGAGGAGCTTACAAAGCGGCTCGAATCCGAGGGCATCAGATACACTATAAAGTAAAAAGCAAACATGACATAAAGCTCCCCCGGGGAATGCAAACGTTCCCGGGGGAGCTTTTTATGCCGAAAATGGTCAGATGTATCGGTCGTTTTTCGACATTCGGTTCACAAGTATATAGGACGCCGCGAAAAGCACGACGATAAACCCGATGAAGTAGGTGTCTCCGTTGTATTCCTCCATTGTCGCGATATAGTCGTATGCGCCGTGAAGAGCTGCCGGGAACAGCACCGCAAGCACTCTGAACAGCTTTGATATTCCTTTGTCACCGCGGTTGTCATATTTTTTCGCTATACCGTAGAATACTCCCATGAATACTCCGAAACAGGCATGACCTGGGATAGCTGTACCCGCCCTTACCACGGCAGTCGCGAAACCGTACTGAAGCACATAGCTTATGTTCTCCCACAGCGCGAAACCAAGGGAAACGAACACCGCATATACCACGCCGTCATACTGACAGTTGAATTCATAGTTACGCCAGGTATTGCGCTTCATGAAGATGTACTTTGAAGTCTCCTCGGAGAACGCAACTATGCCGAAATACAGTATGATATTGTACATAGGGTCGTCGGGTGCCACACACATTACAAGCAGCACCGACAGCACCCTCTCCTCCACCAGCGCCAGCAGCGATGACAGCACCCCAGCTTTCACGAGGTTCATCAGCAGCCGCGGACTTTCTTTTTCAAGTCTGTCGGAGCGATAGACCTTTATCATCAGAAATACAGCGGGTATCACCGCCGCAGCCACAAGTATGAAATGATATGTAAGAACAGGTTCAAACAAATAATAAAACATGACCGTTTCCTTTCTCTTCCCGTCAAGATATATTGGCTGCGGTGCCTATCGAGACATAGCTGTCAAGTATCGCGCGAAGGTCTGTACCCTCCGCGGCCTCCCATTTCCGCACGCCCTCTACCATATAGCTTGTCCTGCCCTCGGAAACGGGCGTTTCATTGTAATGGTCGAGGTAAAATACGTCGGTCGAGACCTTTCGCTCCCGAAGAACGCCCCTGCACTCCGAAAGCGGGCAGCCCGGGAAGTTCACGTTCCAGATGTGGTTCTTGCGAAGAGGCTTATCGAGAAGCTCGCCTATTATTTCTCCAAGATACCTGTCCGTGACCTCGTGCAGCGGTGACGCGCCCTCCGAAAAGGCTATGGTATGCACACCCTGGAATGCCGCCTCGAAAGCGGCTCCGGCAGTCGCGGAATACTGAATGTCGGACGCTAAGTTATAGCCGTAGTTTATCCCCGAGAAAACATGGTCGGGCTTGCCGGGAACTATATTCAGCACGCCTATTCGCACACAGTCGGCGGGCATACCGTCACAGGCGAATGCGTGTACTCCCGCCACAGGGAAATCCGTCTTCCACGCGTCAATGCTGTGCCGCAGCGTCACACTGTGCGAAACGGCGCTCCGCTGGCTGTCGGGCGCGACCACCCATACCTCTCCGAATTTCAGCGCGGCTTCCGCAAGCCTTGCTATGCCGTCGGAGAATATCCCGTCGTCGTTGGTTATAAGTATTTTCTTCATAGTCAGACTTTCCTCCGTTTTTATCACGGTTTTCAAGGGACGCCCCGAGTATATATCTTACCTGCCGACCATACTTCGCAGCACCGAACGGCAGTCGTTATTCATATTATATCACAAAAAATATAAAAGTCAAATGTGAATAATCTTGACATTTCAAAAGGTACATGATAAGATAATTCCATAAATAAACGTTCAGAGGTAACGGAATGAAGAAGATATGGCTGTTTATACTGTTTTCCTTTCTGTCAGCTTTGCTGCTCGGCGGCTGCGGAGGACTCACATACGAAATGAAGGCCCGTGTCACAGCACAGACATACATAAAGGACAAGTACGGTTTTGACGCCGATGTCACGAATGTTCTGCTCTCAGAGAACAGCTGGCTCGAATTCTCCTTTGAGCCGCCGCTGTTCGCACACGTGCGAATGGAGCACGGCGGGACGGAGTTCGATGTGCTCGTACCGATACGCGATAACGAAAACCCGATGCTGTGCGACAATTACGAACGCGGCAGGATATGCGCGGAAATAGAGAGCTATGTCAGAACAAAGCTCAGATGTGACGATATGGCTGTCCGTGCAGACTACGGGAGCAATTACGGCAATCACCTGCTGCCTATGGATATACGCTCCGCGGAGGAGCTTAAAAAGTCAGCCGAACCGAAAACCGTTTCCGTTTTCGCTTACGGGCTCGACGCGGACAGCGTCGATGACATCGACACCGCGGTTTACGGAGAGAATACGAATTTCAGTGTTGTCGAGTGGGACAGCGAAAAGCTTCCCGAGGTGCCGTACGGGCTTATAAGAGAGCTTCCCTCACAGTGCGGCTGGAATGTGTCGGCAGTACACTGTACCGATAACGGCGGGAACTGGGAGCACAAGAGGTTCAGCAGGGTATCCATGGGCAATGTATGCCTTGTTATGCCGGAGGAATGTAATATAACAATGTCGCTGTCGGACGGGCCCGGCGAACCCGACGACATTTCCGTGACCGAATGGTACACCATAAAAGGCTTCGGAGAGGGTTACGGCGCACTGTACGCATCGGTGGGAGCGGCTCCCGACGAGGAATACTGCGTGGAATATGCGCACAAGGGAAAGGCGTATTATGAACGTATGCCGCATACGGACGGGGACTCTCCGGAATATGAGCTGTACTCCCACAGATATTGCAGCCCCGAGAACTATGAGTTCACGTTCAGAGTTGTAAAACGTGACTTTTACGGAGATATGAAAGATGAATGACGGGATAAAATCCACCCTACAAAGGATTTTACGGCGTCTTGTTGAAGATCGGCAAAAAACGAGCTTTGGTATGCGCAATTTTGTATATAGTGACCTTGCTTTCCGTGAAACGATAGGTATAATTGACCAAAAACAACTTTTTTACGGTTTTGTGATTGATTATATGAGGATTTTGTGCTATAATATATCCGAAAAAATGAAATAAAGGAGAACACCTATGAAAAAACACAGACTTTTGTCCGCCTTAGCGGCGGCAGCAGTATGCTTACAGCTCGCTTCCTGCGGTACAGCCGGACAGCCCGCACAGACAGCCGCTCCGGAAACTTCCGCGGCGGCAACGACGACAACCGCGGCTGAAACTACCACAGCCGCCGCAGAGACCACAGCTGCGGAGACCACCACGACCGCCGCGGAGACCACAGCAGCTCCCGCTGCCGAGCCTGCCGCTGAAACGGCGCCCGTTTCAATGGAGACCAACCGCGCGGACACCGAAGACTACACGCTCAAGGAAGTCGTGATAATGAGCAGACACAACATACGCGCTCCGCTCGTCAGCAACGGCGCGGCGAACGTTATAGCCACACCGCACGAATGGTTCCATTGGACGGGAAACGCAAGTGAGCTTTCACTGCGCGGCGGCGTGCTTGAGACCGAAATGGGACAGTATTTCAGAAAATGGCTTGAGTCCGAGGGTCTTATCCCCGAGAACTATCTGCCCGAAGACGGCGAGGTGCGTTTCTACGCCAACTCCAAGCAGCGCACGATAGCTACCGCGCAGTATTTCTCCAGCGGATTTCTGCCCGGCGCGAACGTAACGATAGAGCGCCACGGCGACTTCGGCTCGATGCAGCCCACATTCGACCCCGCTATCACTTTCTGCAGCGAGTCCTACGCGGCTGCGGTGCAGGAGCAGTTTGAGCAGCTCGGCGGAGCTTCGATAGCGGCTGACCTCGAAGAATGCTATCGTCTCCTCGCGGACACCGTTGACTACACCGAGTCCGACGCGTACAAGAACGGCGAGCTTACCGACTTCGTGACGGATGATACGACAATTCTGGCGGAAGAGGGCAAAGAGCTTACGATAGGCGGAACGCTTAAAACCGCGAGCTCCGTAAGCGACGCTCTCGTGCTGCAATACTATGAGGAGCCCGACCCTGTCAAGGCCGCATTCGGCAAAACTCTCACGAACGAACAGTGGGAGCAGATAGCGGCTATAACCACCAAATTCACCATGACACGCCACGGTCTCCCGCTTATCGCCGTAAACGCCGCAAATCCTCTGCTCAAAGAGATACGCAGCGAGTTCACCGCCGACGGACGCAGATTCACGTTCCTCTGCGGTCACGACGCAAATATAATCAACGTTCTTACGGCAATGGAAGCCGAGGATTATCAGCTCCCCTACACTCTCGAAAAGAAAACTCCTATCGGCATAAAGCTCGTGTTCGAGAAGTGGGAGGACAAGGACGGCAAGGAGTTCGCGGCGGTGGAGCTTGTATATCAGAGCACTGAGCAGCTTCGCGACAAGACTATACTGACACTTGAAACTCCTCCGGCTATTTACGGGCTCTCGTTTGAAGGTATGGAGAAGAATGCCGACGGGCTGTATGCTTACGACGATGTCATCGCAAGACTTGACAAGGCTATAAACGCTTACGATGATATGGTAGCAGAGTATTCCGACGCGCTTGACAATGCTGCATAAATTATAATACATAACGCTGTCCGGCTGCATTTGCATGATGCAGCCGGACTTTGTTTTGAAAAGCTATACAAAGCCGTTGACTTTTATATAAGGTTGGATGCACCGGCTGTGCCTACTGTATGCCGTGTCCGCAGGGAGTTGACATTCCCGCGGTATTCCGCTGCTACAACCGTATGTACTCCGAAAACAAGGGCGCGGGAAGATTTGAGTACGTTCAGACCGTCGCACTTCAGAAAGAAAAGACCTTTGCGTCACAGTGCATAGGCTGCGGCAAATGCGAAAAGCACTGCCCGCAAAGCATAAGTATCCGCGAGGAGCTGAAAAAAGCGGACAAGGAGCTGCGTCCGCTGTTCACAAGGATACAGATAGCCGCGATGCGCGCGTTCATGCTTAAAAAGTAGCCCCCGTATAAACATGAAAAAGCACCGTCCGTCCCGATAAAGGGACAGGCGGCGCTTTCGCTTTTTCAGCGCTTGATGTCGTAATTCATGTTCATAAGATTGCGGATAGCCTGCTCATCATCGGTGATATTCGCGTCGCCGTGGATAGTGTGCTTGAGCACGCTGCTCGCAACAGCGAAGTTTATCATATCCATAGGCTTGTAATCGTGCATGATAGCATATATTAGACCGGACGCGAACGCGTCGCCGCCGCCCACACGGTCAAGGATATTGAACGTGAACAGCTTGCTCTCAAAGGTGTGGTCATCGAACCACATGAACGCTTTAAGGCTGTTCTCGCTTCCGCTGTGAGCATAGCGCACGTGCCTTGCGATACAGCGGATATTCGGGTACTTCTCAACGAACGCTCTGAATATCTCGTCCTGCTGTTCGTATGACGGCTGGAGCGGCACGCCGTCCTTATAATCACCGAGAGAATGGTCGTTATCGTCCCGCCAGAGATGATACGGCTCTATGCCGAGCAGCACATCAACATAGGGAAGGCATTTTGTGCAGAAGTCCCTTGCCTCCTCCCACGACCACAGCGTGCTGCGGAAGTTGCCGTCGAAGCTCACGGTAAGCCCCTTTTCCTTGGCTTTCACCATGAGGTCAAATATCAATTTCCTGCAGTTCTCCCCAAGCGCGGGAGTAATGCCGCTCAGATGCAGCCATGTGAACTCCGACAGAAGCGCGTCAAGATCGACCTTCGAGAAGTCGTATTCCGTGACAGCGCTGTGCTTTCTGTCATAGGTAACTTCGCTCGCGCGGATCCCGAAGCCTGTTTCGAGGTAATATGTACCGAGGCGGTGCGTGGGTGTTTCCTCGGGAGTGCTTAAGATCACCGGTGTGCAGTGTACATCGTTGCTGCGCAGCATTCTGATCGCGCTTTTGCCGAGACTGTTGTTCGGCACAACAGTGAAGAACGTGCTGTCAACGCCGAGGTTTGCCAGCGCAAGCGCTATATTCGCCTCGCTTCCGCCGTAGCTTGCCTCAAAGGAGTTGGTCACTCTTATCTTTTCATAGTTCGGCGGCGTAAGACGAAGCATTATTTCCCCGACCGCCAGAAATTTCGTGTCGGAATGCTCGGGCATCAGCGGATTTCTGTGTTTCATTTTCGTGTCCTCCTGTAAAAACGGGCAGTAAACAGTCATAGACTTATCTGTATTATACACTATCCCTCTATTAAAGTCAAGAACAACAGCATACAGCGCCGCAGATGCGTTCAATACAGCACCGGAAGGCTTTCCTTCGTTACGGAATACGGGCTCGAATAGACCTCCTTCAGCTTTTCGGAGGTGGTGAACTCCTCGCTGAGACAGAATGCCCCCGACCATGTCATGAATGTCGTCCAGCCGACCCCTTCGGCGTGTATCGCGTACGGGTCGGGCAGAGCACCCGTCTCACCGATAAGCGTTATCCTGTGCTGTTCCGTGATGCCGCACATACCTTCGTACATCTCACTCTGAGCCGTGTGGCAGTGCTTTTCCGGGTACATATCCCTTGAAATGATATCTACCACATCGTCGCCCGGGTAGCACTCACGGAGCGTCGCGTTCCACACCCATATAAGATTGTTGAGCCCGTGGACATCGGTAAACCTTTCGTACATTATACGGTACAGTTTTTTCAGCGGCTCGGCGCCCTTTGCGCCCCACCAGAACCACTTGCCCTCGCCCTCGTGAAACGGGCGCCAGAGTATCGGCACCTGCCTGTCACAGAACGGGCGGAGTATGCCTGCCATAACGTCAAGGTCGGAAAGCAGAGCCCTGTTCTCGGGAGTCCCCGATATGACCGCCTTTTCCGCGTCAAAATCGGTATTCTCCGTGAAGAAGGACTTCGACCTGCCGCCAAGCGGAGAGAACCAATGCCACGTGAATGTGATAAGTCCCTTTTTATCCGCCCACTCCCAGGCACGGCGCAGCGTTCCGAGATCATTCATCACCTCGGTCATGCACTCCTCGTCCGTATCGAGATAGTTGATGTTCGGAGAATACGCGAGAAGCTCAAATCCGAGCAGAGCGGGCTCCTTTCCCGTTACCCCACGGATATGCGCAAGCTCCTCCATTGCCATGGTCTGAGTATGCTGACCCGTGACTATCTTATCCCCGGAAATTCCCGCAAGATATCCGAGTATATTTCTTACACCCTGCTGCGCGTTCTTGTTGCAGGGCGTTTTTATCAGGTCTGACATAGCCTGTCCTCCTTATGCGGCAAGCGCGGTTATCACATCGACTGTCTCGCGCACCTGTTCTTCCTGTGTGATATACGCGGTGCCGTCGCCGACCTGTAAGCCGTAGCTGCCGAAACCGGAATGGTTGCCGCCCTCTATCCTATGGTCTATATAGTTTTCCGGGCAGTATTTCACGGCGTCCTTCATTCTTTCTCTGTTGATGACATGGTCTTCGGAGCCTGTAAGCTGAACCAGCGTCATATTGTCGGGCATATCCCTGTACGGATATGACGCCATGAGTATAACACCCGAAAAGATCTCCGAATGGTCGGACGCATAGCCTGCGGCGATAGTACCGCCGAGAGAATGTCCGCCGATATACCAGTTCTTAAAGCTGTGCGCTTTCAGCACCTCGTCCGCTGCGTTCATTCCGAAGAACGCGATGTGAAAAGGCACTTTCACAACACAGGCATCTACCCCCGCAGACGCAAGCTCGTGCATGAGCGGCGCATACGCTGTTTCCTCCACATTCGCTCCCGGATAGAATATCATCGCGGTATCATCCGACGGTCCGTCAAAATAATACCCGTAGCTCATTTTTGTTACGCTTACCGTATCGTCCGACTGCATAGCCATGCGGGCTTTATCGTCTGCGGTGTAGGTAAACAACAGGTACATCGCCGCCGCAGCTGTCAGCAGCACCGCAATTGTTATCAACGCGGCAAGCTTTTTCCGCGGTTTTCGCTTTTCATTTACACTCTGTCCGCTCATACGAAATTTCATTATCTCCCTATATTGTCTTTTATTGACCGGCAAAAGCTCTGTAATGCCTTTAAATCAAATAACTTTCATCATTCTGTATTTTCCGTCAACCATATAATATACGATTTATTATAACACGATAACACATTTTTGTAAAGGGGTTCATGCGGCTGTTTTCCGCAAATATGCCTGTAAAGCATAATGCTATATACGAAATAAGCATTTGTAATTGCAGGCACCGTGTGGTATAATATGTAAAACCCGGTATGACTATAAGACGGAGGAAACAACTATGTTAGGAAATTTTACTTATCACAATCCGACCAAGCTGTACTTCGGCGAGGACGCTCTCGGCTATCTCAAAGACGAGCTTAAGAACTACGGCAGCAATGTACTTCTCGTTTACGGCGGCGGCTCGATAAAGAAGAGCGGCCTGTATGACGAGATAACCGCGATTCTTGGGGACGCGGGCAAGAATGTCGCCGAAGTCGCGGGTGTAATGCCCAACCCGACGGTGGAGAAACTCAACGAGGGCGTAAAGACGGCGCGTGAGAACAAGACCGACTTTATTCTCGCGGTGGGCGGCGGCTCGGTGTGCGATTACTCGAAAGCCGTGTCCGTATCGGTGAACTGCGGCGACGACCCGTGGGAAAAGTATTATATACGTTTCGAGGAACCGACCTGCGATATCATACCTGTCGGCTGTGTGCTCACAATGGCAGGCACAGGCTCAGAGATGAACGGAGGTGCGGTCATCACCAACCACGCCACAAAGCAGAAGATAGGTCATGTGTTCGGTGACGATGTTATGCCGAAATTCTCGATACTAAACCCGAAATATACCATGACCCTGCCGAAATACCAGATGACTGCGGGCATATATGACATTATGAACCATATCTGCGAGCAGTATTTCTCTGGCGAGGACGACAACACCTCCGACTACATCAGCGAAGGGCTTATGCGCGGTCTTATCACGGCAAGCAGAAAGGCGGTCATCGACCCGACGGACTATGAGGCTCGCTCGAACATCATGTGGACAGCGACATGGGCGCTCAACACGCTTGTGGCGAAGGGAAAATCCACCGACTGGATGGTACACATGCTCGGTCAGGCGGTCGGAGCGTACACCGACGCTACCCACGGAATGACGCTTGCCGCGGTGTCTCTCCCCTACTATCGTTATATCATGCCTTACGGGCTTAAGAAATTCGCGCGTTTCGCTGCCGAGGTATGGGGGATTTCACGCGAAGGAAAGACTGACGAACAGCTCGCGGAAGCGGGACTTGCGGCAATGGAAAACTGGATGAAGGAGCTCGGGCTCGTTATGAAGATATCGGAGCTCGGAGTGACCGGGGATATGCTCGAAGGTATCGCAGACGCGACGCTTATCCTCGACGGCGGTTACAAGATATTCGACAGGAACGATGTCATGACCGTTCTGAAAGCAAGTATGTAAAACTGAACACTCAGACCTGAAATATATGTATAATGTGAAAATACGCGGGCAGTAATTACAGCTGCCCGCGTATTTTTTCCCGATTTACATATTCTTATAGTATTGTGCAGCGCGGCACATATTGTTTTCTGCCGAACAACCGCACAAGGATATCAGCATTACAGCGGAAACCACGCAGGAAACTGCCTTTTTCAATGTTGAACTCACTACCCAAGTCTCCTTTGAAAGCATGAAAACAATAAATAAGCCGCTCAGAGTGCAGCTTTTGCAGCTGTTCTGTATATCGCTGTAATGTCGTTCGCGTCAAGCTCCATAAAGCCGCCGAATTTTCCGTCGCCCACGCCTATCTTTTCCACCAGCGTCGGGATATCTTCCTCTTTCGCACCGAGCTCGGCAAAGTTTATGGGCATACCGATGCTGTGCAGGAACGAGCGGAATTTGTGTATGCCTTCGAGAGCGGTCGCTTCCGGGTCTTCAAAATTCATCTGACAGCCAAACACCCGTGTTGCCATCTGGCAGAACCGCATGACATTGTGCTTGTGAACATACTCCATCCACGCGGGCATTATCACCGCAAGTCCCGCGCCGTGAGCCACATCGTACAGCCCCGAAAGCTCATGCTCAAGCCCGTGGCTGTTCCAGTCCTGCTGTCTTCCGACTCCGCAGATGTTGTTGTGCGCGACCATTCCCGCCCACATGATGTTCGCCCGGGCTTCGTAATTGTCGGGGTCGGCGATAACCCGCGGGGTTTCCTTCACCATTGTTATAAGAACAGCTTCACACAGGCGGTCGGTTATCTCCACCTCTGTGGTATTCGTGAAATACCGCTCAAAAACATGTGCCATTATATACGTGGCTCCGCAGGCGGTCTGATACGCCGGGAGCGTCTGTGTCAGCGCGGGGTCCATTACCGAGAACTTCGGACGCAGGTGGTCGGAGCCTACCGCGCGCTTGAGCATACCTTCTTCTTTTGTAATTACTGAGTCTCCCGAGCCTTCGCTCCCGGCAGCCGCGATAGTCAGCACCGTTGCCACGGGCAGAGCCTTCTCCGGAGCCTTTCCGCAGTACATATCCCAGAAATCACCGTCATAAGGCACGCCGATCGCTATTGCTTTCGCGGAGTCTATGACCGAGCCGCCGCCTACCGCGAGAATGAAATCAACACCCTCGTTCCTGCACAGGTCTATACCCTTGTAAACGAGCGTGTCACGGGGATTGGGCTGAACGCCGCCGAGCTCACAGTAAGCAATGCCCGCGCCGTCAAGCGAGCTTTTCACGGTGCCGATAAGTCCCGACTTTACCGCGGAGCCTCCTCCGTAATGGATAAGCACCTTGCTCCCGCCGTACTTTTTCACATAGTGACCGGCTTCGGAAGCTCTTCCCTTTCCGAAAATGAACTCAGTGGGGCTGTAAAAGTTGAAATTGTCCATGTAGATACCCTCCGGATCTGTTTGTCAGTGATATTGAACCTTACAGTTTTTATTTTAACATATCCTGCTGAAGAATACAAGCTTTTTTTATCTCATGTACTCTTTATAGGCTATACCGCACAAAGACAGCGTGCGCATATTGTGCAGTATTGCCTTTACATTTTGTAAAACACCTATTGACAATTTTGTCAGAATATGTTAAAATCAGGCAGTATATAAATTTTTTCATTTTATGGAGAATACGACAATGACCAAGAAAAGAAAAACACTCAGACTGAGACTCACCCTGTTATCCACGATCCCTGTCCTTTCGGCGTGTATAATACTCGTGGTGATCTATATCGTAGTAAGCTTTCAGAGATATATGGCAATGTACAAGGACGAAGGGCTTGCCCTTTCCGAAGCATACGCCTCATCTATTGAACATACTATATCATCTCTTTCACAGCAATTCGATGTCGTCGATAAAAACCCGAGCATTGTCGATGAAAGTATATCCATAGATGACAGAAAGGCAATGCTGAAAGATGCAGCCACCACCAGCACATTCAAGGACTTTTCCATTGCTTATTCCGACGGAAAGACGTACAGCAACACCGATATATCGGGCCGTGAATACTTCAAGCAGGCTATGGCGAACCGCGACGCCTATGTGTCAAGCCCTGTCGTGCGCATGACCGATAACTCCGTTACAATAATGATGGGAAAATTCTTCACTGCCAACGGCAATAATTATGTCGTTTACGGCGGTCTCGCAGCAGAAACATTCTCAGATCTTATCAAGGAAGTACACTACGAGGAAAACGGCATTTCCTTTATAATGGATAAAGACGGGATCATCGTAGGTACAAGCACCAATTCCATTCCTCAGCTCACCGAGCTCAAGGGCGAACATAAACTCGGTCAGTCTATGACCGACGCGGCAGCAACAATGCTGAACGGGAAAAAGGGCAATATTGAGTTCACACTTTCAGGTACAGCATACATAGCGGGATACGCGCAGATAGAAAGCCCCGAGGGCTGGTATGTCGTGACCGCAACACCCAGACAGCCTGTTATCGACAGTATCCTTACCGCTGCTTTAATGATAATCATTGTAGCTATACTTGCAACAATACTTTCGGTTATCGTAACAAGCATCCGCATAAAGAGAATAGCAGGTCCCGTTGCAGCGACCGCTAAGCGTATGCAGGACATGGCAAACGGTGATATCACGACACCCGCACAGATATTCAAGACAAACGACGAGATCGAAACTATGTCCGAAGCTTCCGATGAGCTTATAAGAAATATGAACGGCATCGTTTCCGACCTCGCGAGAGTGCTTACGGCGATCTCAAAGGGTGACCTTACGGTTCAGACAGGTGTTAACTATCCCGGCGATTTCGTACAGATCGAATCAACAATAAACGAGATCCTTAGCTCTCTCAACAACATAATGTCCGACGTAAACATGAGCAGTACGGAAGTTCTCTCCGGCTCAAATCAGATGGCGGAAGGCTCTCAGTCTCTCGCGGACGGCACCACCCGTCAGGCCTCTGCTATCGAAGAGATCTCCGCCACTATCGCGGAAGTTTCCACTCAGATCGCGAATACCGCTCAGAATGCGGCTCAGGCAGGCAACCTCTCCAAGCAGACTCAGAACAGAGTGAACGAACAGGATCAGGAGATCCAGAACATGGTCCAGGCAATGAATGAGATCAGCACGACCTCGCAGGAGATCGAGAAGATCATCAAGACTATCGAGGATATAGCGTTCCAGACAAATATCCTCGCGCTCAATGCCGCTGTTGAGGCAGCACGTGCGGGCGACGCGGGCAAGGGCTTCGCGGTAGTCGCAGATGAAGTCCGCAACCTCGCAAGCAAGTCAGCAGAGGCGGCAAGCTCCACCACATCACTTATCAACGCGTCTATCGAAGCTGTGGGCAAGGGCAGCAAGATCGCGATAGCCACCGCAGAGTCCATGAAGGAAGTCAAGGATATGTCGGCTCAGACCGCAGCACTTATCACCGAGATAGCATCGGCAAGCGCGGAACAAAACGAGTCGATAAATCAGATCACAAGCGGTATCGAGCAGATCTCCCAGGTAATACAGACAAACTCCGCCACAGCAGAAGAGACCGCCGCTTCCTGCGAGGAGCTCTCCGGACAGTCAAAGCTGCTTCAGGAGCAGGTCGCAAGATTCAGGATAAACCGCTAATACGCGTCATAAATCCCTTAAAGAAGACCTCCCATGGTATGGTAATACCGTGGGAGGTCTTCTTTATTTTTTACCGAAAACGCTACCGTGACTTCGTTCTAAAAAGAGCAAAGAATTTAAAATATTTTTTAAATAGCTATTGACATCTGAAAAAAGATATGTTATCATCTATTTAAAGATTTTTTTAAATACCTGCGACAAGAGGTGAACAAAAATGAAAATTTCCGAAACCTTCAAGATACTCTCCGACGACCAGCGCCGTGATATAATCACCATGCTGAGGGGCGGTCGAATGAACGCGGGCGAGATCGCCGACAGGCTCGGAATAACGCCTGCGGCACTGTCATACCACCTGCGGCTGCTCAGAAAGGCGGACATGATCATCGAATACAAGGAGAAGAATTTCATCTACTACGAGCTGAACACAAGCGTTTTCGACGAAGTTATCCTGTGGCTCGGTCAGTTCGGAGCCCGCTCCGACAGTGCGGGAAAGGAGAAAGCGGGAAATGAGGAATAAATGGCTGATAACAACTGCGGCGCTCTCGCTTATAATTGCCGCGGCGGCAGTGCAGATACTACCCGACATGATACCCGTGCATTACGGTATCGACGGCAATGTTGACCGAATCGGTTCAAAATACGAAGTTTTCATTTTCGTCGGCATAACGGTCATTATAGCTGTAACAGGCATACTGCTCCGACGGAAATTCGGCAAAGACGCACAGACTGCCGTCGGCGAAAAAGAAGCCTCCCACGCCGTCGGAAACGGGAAGGTCTGCATGATCGTCTGTACGGCAGTAAACGCGGTTATACTCGGTTTTGAATGCGTTATGGTATGCATGGGTTACAGCGGGATCCAACAGATAAGCGGCACGGAGGGAGAGCTGTACTGCTCGGCAGCGGTCATACTTATTGGGATACTGTTCGCGGTGCTCGGTAACATAATGCCGAAAATGAAGATGAACGGGCTTATGGGGCTGCGCACATCGTGGAGCATGAAGAACGATGAAGTATGGGCGCGCTGTCAGAGAATGGGAGGAACGGTGACATTCTTCGGCGGTATCGCGGTGATACTTTCGGGTATCGTACTTCGCGGCTATACGTCACTTGCCGCGATGATGATAATATTCCTCGTTATCTTTGCGGTGATGATAAAAGGCTCACATCAGATCTATACCGACTGGGAAAAGGAGAATAAACATGACTGACATACATTTTACCGATGAAGCGATAGCAGGACTTGTTGTTCAGTCTCTGCTCATGATGATAATACCTGTCGTGCTGCTTATCGTGTGGAAGATAAAGACCCGCGAAAAACTGCTGCCTGTCATTGTTGGAGCTTTCACATGGCTGCTGTTCGCGATAATTCTGAAGCTCGCGCCCGCTTATTTCCTTTTGCAGGCTGATAATCCGCTCGCGAAAACGATAAGCGGGAATGTGTGGTACTCCATGATACTTGCCGGAGTTCTCGCGGGAGTATTCGAGGAGACCGGACGGTTCGTCGCATTCAGGACTGTGCTGAAAAAATACGAAAACCGGCGCAGCTCCATATCATACGGAATAGGCCACGGCGGTTTCGAGAGTATTTATATCGGGTTTCAGATGTTCTCTATGGCTGCCCTCGCAATGGCGATAAACGCCGGAATGGGCGATCAGCTCACAGCGGGCGCGGACGAAGCGACGATCGCCGCAATGACCGAGCAGCTCGGATCCATGAGCATTCTGACCTTCGGCGAATGTCTGCTCGGCGTGTTTGAACGCATACCTTCAATAGCTGTCCACATCGCGTTTTCAGTGCTTGTGTTTGCTGCCGCGCGTGACAAAAAGCACCTGTATCTGTATCCGCTGTCCGTGCTGCTGCACGCTTGTATGGATTTCTCCGTAGTTTTCTACAAGACAGGTATGATACCGATGTGGGCAATGGAGCTTATTATCACAGGTTTTGCAGCAGTATTGGCGTACGCTGCGTCACGGGTTTACCGAAGGTTTTGAGTTACACTGCGGCACAGCTTTACGCATTTCCTCTCCCGTCAGCGTCAGCCGCGGCAGGCTCAGTCTTTTTACCTTCACTTTCTTTTAACTCTTTCTTCAATTAAATTCTCTCACGCGAAGCGACCGCTTTCCATTTCGCATATCTCGTCGGCTATGCGCAGCGATGATCTGCGGTGCGATACAAGCGCCACCGTTTTCCCCTGCGTTTCCTCGCGCAGAGAGCGTAGTATCACCGCTTCGTTAAGGCTGTCAAGGTTGCTTGTAGGCTCGTCGAGCAGCATGAACGGCGCGTCATGCAGGAACGCGCGGGCAAGCCCGATACGCTGACGCTCGCCGCCGGACAGAGTCTCGCCAAGCTCGCCTACCTGTGTTTCATAGCCCTTGGGCAGAGTCATTATAAATTCATGCACGGACGCCTTACGGCAGGCTTCCTCTATCTCCTCACGGGTCGCGTCAAGCTTCGCGATGCGGATATTGTTCTCTATCGTGTCAATGAACAGCACCGTTTCCTGCGACATGAAGCTCTCCATTTCACGAAGGTCGGAGGTATTGACGTCCTCCAGGCTCTTCCCCGATATGCGGGTCACGCCGTCCGTCGTTTTCCAGAATCGCATAAGGAGCTTGAGTATCGTGGATTTGCCGCTCCCGCTCTTTCCCGATATACCGATGATGCGCTTTTCCGGAAATTTCATTGAAACGCCTTTCAGCACATTCTCTCCGACGTATGAGAAGGTCACATCATTCAGTTCCGCACCCGAGAATACAGTCTTTTCCCTGCCCGACACATCTTCCGTTTCGGGCTTTTCGTCGATTATATCCAGCACCCTGCCGCCGGAGGCTATGGTATTCTGTAACGTCGTCCCAAGAGCCGCAAGCGCAGATACGGGACCGAAAGATGATACAAACGCCGTGAACGCTATTGACATTTCAGTAAAGGAATCAAGTCCGCTGCGGTTCAGCAGCACCATTGTCACTATCATTCCCGCGTCGAGCAGGAATATCACCGTGTTTGCTATTGCCGCGTTCCAGCCGGTAAGACGGTTCAGCTTTCCCTGCCCTGCTGTAAGCCTGTCGGTGCGGTCATTCATACCGTCCATTCTCGCTTTTCCGCAGCCGTACTGCACAGTCTCGTCAAGTCCGCGGATATTCTCCAGCACATACGCGGAAAGCTCCCCCGCCTGTCCGCGAAGCCTGTCGCCCGTGTCGCCGCTTATCTTCGATATGATAAGCGGAACGGCAACTCCCACGATAATGTAGGACACTGCCGCGTAAATGCCCATTACAGGGTCGATAGACGCTATGAAAACGCATACGGTAAGCTCTGTAAGCACCGCTATGCATATCGGTGATATGGTGTGCGCGTAGAACACCTCCAGCAGCTCAACATCCGAGGTTATCAGCGATATAAGGTCACCGCGGTCACGCCCCTCAAGCTTTGCGGGACACAGTCTGCGCAATGCGCGGAACACCCTGTCGCACACTATCGCAAGCAGTGTGAACGCGATATAGTGATTTGTCTTCTGCTCGGCGTATCTGAGCACCGCGCGCAGCAGCGCGAGCCCGCACAGCAGCACCCATATCCACGGGGAAAAGCGCAGTTCACTGTCGAGCAGTGCGTAAACTCCTATGGTAGGGATAGCCTGCACCGCAAGAAAAGCGAGCGTCCCGCACAGCACCGCGAGACACATATATCCAGACAGCGGTTTTACAAGACCGAGCATACGGAGAAGTGTCCCCGCCTTTGAACGCTTCTTCATGCAGACTCCCCCTTTCCATAGTTTTCAAGCGCCTGCTGTGTCTCCCACAGCCGCGCATACGTTCCTCCGTTTTTCAGCAGCTCACCGTGAGTGCCGCTTTCCGTGACGCTTCCGTCCTCCATTGCATAGATGCAGTCCGCGGTGACTGTATTCGCAAGACGGTGAGATATCATCACTACCGTCTTTTCCTTCGCAAGCTCGCGGATACGCGCAAGTATCGCTTCCTCGCTCTCTACGTCAATGCTGCTGGTCGCTTCGTCAAAGATATACACTGCCGGGTCATGCAGCAGCGCCCGCGCCAGTGCAAGCCTCTGCCGCTGTCCGCCGGAAAGGTTTCCCGCGTTTTCGGCTATCGCCGTGTCAAGCCCATTCTCCGACCTCAGGAAATCCGCCAGCCCGCTGTTCTCAAGCGCCGCCCACATTTCACTCTCCGACGCGGAGGGCTTTGCAGGCTCAAGGTTCTCGCGGACTGTTCCCTTGAAGAATACGCTGTTGTGGCTGATGTACACCACAGACTTTATAAGGCTCTCACGGCGTATCTGCGATATGGGAGTGCCGCCGTATGTGATGATGCCCTCGCCCGCCGAAAGCCTGTTCATCAGCAGTGACGCGACCGTGGATTTTCCGCAGCCGCTCTCGCCGACGATTCCGATGAACGCGCCCTGCGGTATCGTAATATCCACGCCGTGAAGTATCTCGCGTTCCGTATCATAGGAGAAATGCACGTTTTCGAGCTTTATGTCACCCACATTCTCCGACAGTTCCGCCGTACCGTCCTCGGGCTCTTCCACCGCAAGAAATCTGAATATCTTGTCGCTTGCCGCCATGCCGTTCATCGCAACGTGGAAGTAGCTTCCGAGCCGTCTCATGGGCAGGAAGAATTCCGCGGACATCAGTATCATGAATATCGCGGTACGCAGACTTATCCCTTCCGCAGCGTCGGGAAAAAATCCCGCGAAAATATCGTACTGCGACAGCACCATTGCTATGCCTATCGCCGCGCCGCCGTAGGTGAAGAAATCCATGATGATTATGGAGTTGAGCTGCATGGTGAGCACTTTCATCGTCACAAAGCGGAAATTCTCACTCTCCTCGTTCATCTGTCTGTTCTTGTATTCGTCAGCCTGATAGGTTTTGAGCGTGGTCATGCCCTGTAAGTTTTCGAGGAATGTGCTGCCGAGCTTCGTGTACTGCCCCCAGTACTTCGAGAGCAGCTTCTTCGCTATCTTCTGCACCATCATTATAGCGCCCGGAATAAGCGGAACGCATATCAGCAGCACGCCGCCCACCGACCAGCTCCCCGCTATGCCGAAGATCACAAACAGCGTGACCTGCGCTATGAACGCGTAGAAAAACTGCGGAACATACTGCCCGAAGTAGCTTTCAAGCTGGTCAACTCCCTCCACCGACTCCTGAACAAGTTCCGCCGTAGTCACGCTCCCGCGGTAACGGCTTCCAAGCTTCAGCAGCTTGCCGTATATCATCTCACGCATTTTACGCTTTACGGTCTTTGATGCAAGATAACTCATTTTCAGAGCCGCTTTCGTGCAGAAAAACCGTATCAGTATCATTGCCGCCACAATGATGAGAGCTGTTATGAGCTGCTGTAAATGAAAGGCTCTCATATCCGCGGCAGTGCCATTCACAGCGATGCCAGTGATGAAACTGCTTATCACGTAAGCGACGGCATAAAAGATGACCGCGCTGCATATAAGCTCAAGCCATTGCAGTATCATATTCCCGATTATATACCTTCTGCTCTCCGGGCAGACAGTCATCAGCCTTTTGTCAAACATTCAGGCACCTCCGTTGTTAGCTTTATCTAACATTATATCACACTATTCGGGTGTTGTCAAATTGATCACAAAGCCCGAAACTCTTTCCTGACTGAATGAAAAAAGCCGCCAAGTATGCTTGTTTCATGGGAGAATGGTAAGTGCGAGAAAAGGAAAGCAATATACCGTACAGCAAAAAAACGACCTGCTTTCGCAGGTCGTTTTTCTCATACATTCAGACTTTATCAGCCGTTCTTTTTCTTCCATGCGGTATAACCCTGCATGAGGCTCTCGGGCCAGCTTCTTCCTGCCCACTTGCCGCCGTTCAGCTTGTAGTAGTAGGTGAAGTACTTCGGGCTCTTGTTCACATAAGCATTGGTGGTCTTGATAGTCTTTTCACCGCTGCGTATCTGTCTTGCGAACACAACAAATCTTGTGTCAACGTTCGCACCGTAAGGATAGTAGCATGTGGAGAGGGTAAGGAACTTATCACCGTACTTGATGTCAAGATCGGGGTTATAGAACACGCTTCTGTCGAATACTTCAGCGAAGTAGTTGTAGAATGTCTTCTCATTGCTGAAGTTGCGGAACTTGTAGTAGTTGAACACATCGCCGTGCTTAGACTGGGTATTGACGAACATACCTGCAAATACAACGTATGTGCTGGTGCCGCCGAATACGGACTCATAAGTGAATGTCGGGTGAGATGTGTAGAACTTGAGGCTTCCGTATCTTGCGGGATAGTAATTGGTTATCTTCGCAAGACCTACACCTGTACGGATATTGTGACCGTAGATTATAAGGTTGTCGGGACGCTGGGTCTTTGTTACCTTAACGGTAGCATCCGCAAATGTGGTACCTACCTTTGTGGGGTCATAAGCGCCGTAGAAGTCATGCGTCAGATAGAAGTAGTTATCCGTAGCCTGTACAACAGGGATATCAATAGGCGTATCCTTGATGGTGAGCCAGCCTATGAAATCGGTGTTGAGGTTTCTCATGTATGTGAGGTCATGCTTGATAGCATACTTCGTTGTGCCGTAACGATAGCCGGATACGTGCGTCTTTGCCGTTGTTGCGGTACTTGTAGATGCGCTTGCGGCTGTTATCTTGGCGGTCTTTACACCGGACTGCATCTGTGCCTTGAGGATCTTGTTATTCTTGATGAGCGCCGCTACCTTGAACTTGTATGTACCTGCGGGAAGGTTCTTTATAGTGAACTTCGTACCTGAGATGTTCTTGTATGTCTTGTACTGCTTCGTCACGCTGTCATACAGATATATGCGGTAGCCGACAGCCTTTGTGACCTTTTTCCATGTAAGCGTGATGTTGGAGCCGGAGACTGTAGCCTTGAAGCTTGCCGGAGCGGAGAGCTTCGTGGTGAGAGCCTGGGGATTTGTGAGCGTCTGCTCAACATACTTGCTGCCGGATTTTACAAGAGCGGCGATCTTGAACTTGTATGTTGTACCCGCCGTGAGATTTTTCACCTTGCACGAGGTGCTCGAAACATTCTTGTAAACCTCATACTTCTTGGTCTTTGCATTATACATATAGACCCTGTAACCGTCAGCTCCGGTCACCTTTTTCCACTTGATCTTGACATTGGTGTCGTTGATCGTAGCGGAGGTCACGGTAGGAGCTTTGAGCTTAGTCGCTGCGCTTATCGGAGCAGCGAGGGGCTCAGCCACCTGCGGCACGCCGGTCACAGCAAGCACACCGGCAAGAAGCGCGCCTAAATACCTGTACTTCTTCATTTCACAAACCATTTCCTTTCGCCTGCGGCACTGTGCCGCCGTTGTTACATCATTCGCCGTTCCGGCACCCTGCCGTGACAGCATTTTTATTATAACACATAAATTTCATCTTGTCATCACTTATGCAAAAAAACTTTTGAAAATTTGCGGACCGTTTTTTATGCATTTTGACAAAAAGAGCACAAGTTCTGCTTAATACGCCTTTCCCCAGTAAACCATGTGCTTTGCGGGCTTGCCGCAGCAGACACACTTGTCCGACAGCTGCTCCTGGTCAAAGGGTATGCAGCGCGAGCCAACGCCCGTCTTAGCCTTGACCTCGTCCTCACAGGCTTCCTCGCCGCACCACATGGCTTTCACAAAGCCGTCACCCTTTTCATTGAGCACCTTGGTTATCTCGTCAAGGCTCGTGCAGGCGTAAGTGCGTCTCTCGCGGTTCTCCAGCGCCTTCTGATACAGCCCGTCATGTACCGCCGTGAGTTTCTCTGCTGCGGCGGTCTCAAGCTCCTCAAGCTTAATGAAGGACTTCTCGCCGTTGTGACGGGTAACCATAACGCACTGACCGTTTTCTATGTCCTTGGGGCCTATCTCTATGCGAAGCGGCACGCCCTTCATCTCGTACTCCGCGAACTTCCAGCCGGGTGAGTTCTCGCTGTCGTCGAGCTTTACGCGAAGTCCCGCCTTTTTCAGCCTGTCGCGCAGCTCGGCAGCCTTTTCGAGCACGCCCTCCTTATGCTGTGCGACAGGAATGATGACAGCCTGTATCGGCGCAACAGCCGGCGGCAGAGCAAGTCCGCTGTCATCGCCGTGGGTCATGATTATCGCGCCGATAAGTCTTGTGGTCATGCCCCAGCTCGTCTGATGCGGGTAAACGAGCTGATTGTCCTTATTTGCGTACTGGATATCGAAAGCTTTCGCGAAGCCGTCGCCGAAATAGTGCGATGTTCCTGCCTGGAGCGCCTTGCCGTCATGCATGAGCGCTTCTATGGCATAGGTCGCCACAGCGCCCGCGAACTTGTCGCTCTCGGTCTTTCTGCCCTTTACCACAGGAATAGCAAGCGCGTCCTCACAGAACTTCGCATATAAATTGAGCATGCGCTCGGTCTCCTCCACAGCCTCCTCGGCGGTCGCGTGGATAGTGTGTCCCTCCTGCCACAGGAACTCTCTCGAACGCAGGAACGGGCGTGTGGTCTTCTCCCAGCGGACAACGTTCACCCACTGATTGTAGAGCTTCGGAAGGTCGCGGTAGGAATGGACTATGTTCTTGTAATGCTCACAGAACAGCGTTTCCGATGTCGGGCGCACGCAAAGGCGCTCCTCAAGCTTCTCGCTGCCGCCGTAGGTCACCCACGCACACTCGGGAGCAAAGCCCTCAACGTGGTCTTTCTCCTTTTCAAGCAGGCTTTCGGGTATGAACATCGGCATACATACGTTCTCGTGACCCGTTTCCTTGAACATACCGTCCAGGATATGCTGGATATTCTCCCAGATCGCGTAGCCGTAGGGACGGATAGCCATGCAGCCCTTGACGCTCGTGTACTCGATGAGCTCCGCTTTCTTCACGATATCCGTGTACCACTGGGCGAAATCCTCGTCCATGGACGTTATCGCGTTTACCATTTTCTTTTCTGCCATTTTATTATTCTCCGTTTCCGTTTGGAATAAAATTATCCTTTATATTATATACTATTTTTTTATATTTTGCAATACCTGTGCGGCAAATATTTCCGAAGCACTCACACACCCCATCAAAGCGTGCTCCGCATTTTCCGACAGGACTTGACAAATATTCCATTTTGTGCTAATATATATGCGATACATCTATATATAGTGTCTGAAGGAAGTTTGTAATGTCAAGAAAGCATTGTAAAGCTGCGGTCATGCTTGCCGCAGTCCTGTTGATGTCGTCGTGCTCCGAGCAAGGCGTGACCGTCATCGACCATGACCCGGACAAGATAATAGTGTTACAGCCCGAGGGCGATATACGCCGTGAAGACGAACCTGTTGTGGAAGCGGTACGGCTTCCCGAGATCACCTCGGCACAGCCTGCAGCTATCCCCGAGAGCGCGGCAACTACCACCGTCATAGCACCCTCGGAGCCGCCGGATATAGCGTCCGAGCTTTCCCTGCGGCTCGACGGCGCCGACGAGTCGGGATATCCCATGCTCGACCTTTCCGGTACTGTGACAAAGAAATATACATACGAATATCAGGTCACCAACGGCGACATTTCCATACTCGGTCCCAACCTCGTTTATGTGGGAGAGGGATTCGATTTCGACTTCATCTATCCCGGCGAGCACGAGAACGCGAGAGTGCGTTGGTCGCTCTCGGGAAACTGCGGAACTATCGACCAGAAGGGCGTTTTCACCGCCAAAGCCAAAGGCACCTGTACCGTCACCGCGACAGACATCACCAACGGGACTTCCGCAGCTCTGCGGTTACACTGTATCACCTGCGACGACGACGTGGACTTCATACCTCTGGTAAACAATATCCCCATTGCCAACAAGAGTTTTCCGCTGCCGAAGGACTATGACCCCGGTCTCGACCCCAATGCGAGAGCCGCTTTCCTGCAGATGCAGGCGGACGCGAAGGCGCAGGGGCTCAATATCTTCCCTATCTCCGCCTATCGCTCATATACCTACCAGCAGCAGGTATATGCGGGTTGGGTGCGTATGTACGGCAGCGACGCAGACCTTATCTCGGCACGTCCCGGACACTCCGAACATCAGCTCGGGCTCGCTATTGATGTAAACTCCGCCGAATACGCTTTCGCCAATACCGCCGAGGGCAAGTGGCTCAAAGCCCACTGCTCCGACTACGGTTTTATCCTGCGGTATCCCTCCCACGCCGCCCGCGAGTACACCGGATACGCGTATGAACCGTGGCATATACGCTATGTGGGAAGAAGTGTAGCAAAGTCTGTGGAGGCTTCCGGCAAGACGCTGGAAGAATGCCTCAACATTGATTCTTATTACAGATAAGGGTGAAACGAGATGTCCGATATCTTCTCACGCACTGAGCTCGTTTTTGGCAAAGAGGCTCTGGAGCGTCTGCGCTGCGCGCGGGTAGCTGTATTCGGTGCCGGCGGAGTCGGCGGATATATCATCGAAGCCCTCGCAAGAAGCGGCATCGGTGCCATTGATATCATCGACAACGACACGATAGCCGAATCCAACCTCAACCGACAGATAATAGCGCTCCACAGCACCCTCGGCAGATATAAGGCCGATGCTGCCGCGGAGCGCGTAAAAGACATAAACCCCGAATGTACCGTGACTGCCCACAAGCTGTTCTACCTTCCGGAGAACGCAGACGGGTTTGATATTTCGGGGTATAGTTATATAGCCGACGCTATAGACACCGTAAGTGCAAAGCTCGCTCTCATAGAACGGGCGAACGCAGCCGGAGTGCCGATAATTTCAAGCATGGGTACGGGCAACAAGACTGACCCTACACGCCTTGAAGTTGCCGATATATACGAAACTTCGGTCTGCCCGCTGGCGCGGGTGATGCGCACGGAATGCCGCAAGCGAGGTATAAAATCCCTTAAAGTCGTGTATTCCAAAGAGGAACCCTCAAAAAGCTCTGCGGTAAACGAAACCACGGGTAAGCCGATACCGGGCTCGACCGCCTTCGTGCCGTCGGCGGCAGGACTTATCATCGCAAGCGTGATCATCAACGATCTTGTAAATAAAACCGACTGACAGGAGGACGATCATATGCCAACAGAAAACAACGCCCTGATCACAACTGCCGAACGCAGTTATTTCTCTCTTACAAAAGCGCAGACGGACTCACTGAAACCGCTCGGACATGACACATCTGTCACCAGATTCACCGAAATGCTGAACTCCGTTGTTGACCTTAAAAAAGTGGTCAAGTTTAACTCAGTGGTACTGTTTGAATGGCTCATTACCCGTTCGCTCATAACCCGCTCGGAATACAACAAAGCACAGTACAGCGCAACGCCGGACGGGGAAAGCGTCGGAATGATAAACGATACATATGAGAAGGCTGACGGTTTTAAAACGGATTATGTATCGCTTACGCCCGCAGCACAGCAGTTTCTGTTCGACAATATGGACTCGATCATAGAGTTCCAGATGGAAAACATCAGAAAAGAGTGGGGAAAAAAAAGCGATTACTCACTCACCGACGCGCAGAAAAGCGCTCTTGCCCCGATCAAGGAAAGAAATGCCGGCATCACAGACGTTTTAAATATATTGAACTCGAAGCTTAATGAGAATACGGTCAACCTGCTCAGACGCGGAACGCTGATGTGTTGGCTCCGGCAGAAGTCCTTCATCTCAAATTATATAAACGAAAAGACGAACAAGGTAAACACAGCGATCACTCCCGAAGGCGAAAAAGCGGGTCTTTTCAATGGCGAGCTTATCGACCGGAAAGGAAATCCCTACACCTTTATCTGCTTTTCGCCCGAGCTGCAACGGAAAATCTTTGACAGCGCCGACGAGCTTGCGCAGCTTCAGAAGTCTGAATTCAAGAGAAAGACAACACCTCTCGATTGAACATAAGGGAACCTCTAAAAACCCATTTGAGAGAAAACGCGCCAGCCCCGCCGAATACTTTGTCAAGTCTCCTCGCCTTGCGCCAGCAAGCCTTCGGAGCCTTTCCTCGTCTTCAACGCGGCTGACACATTTTCTCTTTTCAAAGCGGTTTTTAGAGGTACCCATAACAAAACTCCCGTGCCGGACAGAACCGGTACGGGAGTTTTTTGAATACTCTGATCAATCCGATACGTAAGGGATAAGAGCTATCTGTCTTGCTCTCTTGATAGCAACAGTAAGCTCTCTCTGATGATAAGCGCAGCAGCCCGTTACGCGGCGGGGCAGTATCTTTGAGCGCTCTGTCATGCACTTCTTGAGCTTTGCTATGTCCTTGTAATCAATGAATTCAGCTCTGTCTGCACAGAACTGGCAGACCTTCTTTCTGCCGCGCTTTACAGGGCGTGCAGGTCTCTCGGTCATTTCCTTCTTTTCAGCCATTGTATTTTCCTCCTTCGTTATTTTCGTCATTTGTCATCAAAACGGATAGCCTTCGTCTCCGCCATCGGAACCGCCGGAAGGCTTTTTGAAATCGTCGGAAGTATGCGCACCGTTTGAAACAGCAGGAGTCGAACCGCCGTTTCCGCTGTATCCGCCGTTTCCGCTGTATCCGCCGTTATTGCCGTATTCGGCAGGCGGCTCGGGAAATCCGGCATCGCCGCGGTAATTACCGCCGGAGCTTTCGGGTTTCTTATCTCCCGTAAACGTTGCACGGTCAACGATGATCTCGGTCACATACCTTTTAATGCCATTCTTGTCATCATAGCTTCTGTTCTGGAGCTCACCCTCAACAAGTATGGGACGGCCTTTTGTCCAGTATCTGGAAATGAACTCCGCTTCGTTGCGCCAAGCAACGCAGTTGAAGAAGTCAGACTTCCTCTCCTCGCCCTTCGTCTGATAGCGCCTGTCAACGGCGATACTGAACGCGAGAACGGGAACACCGCTGGGGGTGGTCTTGAGTTCGAGATCCTGAGTGATCCTGCCGAGCATGATTACCTTATTGAACATCGTTTACCTCCTTGATTTGCGTCACTTGCGTAATACTACAAGCGAACGAAGAATTCCGTCAGTGATGTTGATAACACGCTCGAATTCATCGGGGAATTCGGGCTTGCTGTCAAAGTGGTAAACCACGTAGTAGCCCTCAGACTCATAGTTGATGTCGTAAGCGAGCTTTCTCTTGCCCCACTCGTCAACGTCAACAAGCTCCGCGTGCTCCTTGATAAGATCGGAGAACTTGGAAATGAGAGCCTTGACAGCGTCTTCACCGTTCTTTAACGAGAAAACAATGACTGCCTCGTACTTTTCACCTGTTTTAGCCATATTGTACCTCCTTATAGACTTTCGGCCCACGGTCAGTCCGTGAGCAAGGATAGCCGGGCATAAAACCCGACTGTGATATTATAGCAGATTTCACCTTGTATGTCAAGAGTTTTTTTTCAATTTCCCGTAACGGCGAGTGCAGAGATGATTATAGAGGTTTTTTCACCCTTTTTCGGGATTATCTCGACAGTGTTCTTGCCCTGCTCCTTGAACTCAATGACCTCGACAGCCTCAACATAGTCCCCCCAGCCGTTTCTGAACTGAGTGTCAATGGTATTCAGCACCATGCCGTTCACCGCTATGTCAAAGCGTCCGCCGCCGCGCACCTGCATACCGTAGAAGATCCCCACTGACTTTGCGTCCACCTCAAACACGAGAGGCTCCACGCCTTCATATTCCCCGTCCTTTGACGAAGTCCTCCAATACCCGCCGAAATTGCCGAAGGTCTCGTCGGTATGGGTCTCCCAGCCGTTGTCGTTCGTGATCTCGGGGTCTCCCGGCACTATAAGCCGTGCCGAGGAGTACATATCCGTCACTGCGGGCTCCGACAGGTCGCTTTCCTGCTCCGTGTCTATGACGTCAAGCTCTCCGAGCACCTTTCCGAGATATGATGTGACTATCTCCGTCAGCACCTTATGCCCTGTCTCATTCGGGTGAATGTTGTCGTCGGAGATATCGGTCCATTTGATATGACCATGCTCTATCACGTCCAGTATCGCGTCATGGTAGGATATCATCGGTATATCGTACTTCTCGCATACCTCGCTGTGGTACTTCTGGAAGCTTGTCCCGTCGTCCATGGTCATAGCTATGGTCACCACGGCAGGCTTGCTGTCCGCGTTCCAAAGTTTGCGCAGCACCCCGTCGTATGAAGCCTTGTTGCGGTCGATGTGCTCCGCCGTGTCATTGACGGAAAAATCCACGAACACAAGGTCGGGGGAATGCGAAAGCACGTCCCTGTCGGTGCGGAATACTCCGATATAAGAGCCCGTAGCGCCTATCCCCGCGTTCACGTAGTTTATCTTCGCAGAGGGAAACTGTTCTTTGAGCCACTCCGTCGTGCGGTACGCGTAGCAGGTGGTGGGAGTCGCGGTGGAGCCCTGGGTTATTGAGCCGCCAAGGTACGCTACCGTTATCTCCTCGCCCGCCTGTGCGCGTCTGAATACCTTCGCGAGGCGTGCTTTGTTGCCGTCGATAAGGTTCGCGAGCGCTTTCATGCGCTCGGTTATGCCGTTTTCGATGACATACGGTGTGTCCTCGGGTATCGTCTTTTCGGTTACGGCAGCAGCCGTTGTACCTGCTGTAGTTTCCGCGGTTTCCGATGCTGATGTCGTTGATGATGCCTGTGTATTGCCGCCGGAGCACGATGACACCAGCAGGGCGGCACAGAGTACCGCTGCAAATCTTATCCTTTTCATGTTGTTTCCTTTCCGTGCCGTCATTGCGGCGAGATAAGCTTCATAATGTCGTTGAACGTTACCACCAGAGTCAGCAGCATAAGCGCCGCAAAGCCGATGAAATGCACCAATCCCTCTTTCTCCGGCGGTATAGGCTTTCTGCGTATCGCCTCGATAAGCAGGAACACGAACCTCGCGCCGTCAAGCGCAGGTATCGGAAGCAGGTTGAATACGCCGAGGTTTATGGTAATAAGCGCGATTATCAGAAGGAACGAACTGAAGCTCATAAGCTTGATGGACTGCTCAAGCGCCGAAGCCATTGTGGTCACAACCCCCACGGGTCCCGACAGGTCGTTGATGCCGTAGGTGCCTGTGAGGATATCCCTTAATGATATCCATATCAGCCGTGTTTCGGTAAGAAACATCTTCCCTGCCGCCGCAGTCACTGTGAACGGGTCTTTGACCTGCGGCTCCACCATGAAGTCCACTTTTATCCCCGGCAGATCGGTATCTGTGCGCTGAGTGAGATATCTGAACGGCACGCTGAGCGCGACACGCTCACCTCCGCGCAGAATTGTCATGCTGATGTACGCGGTCTGCGCCTGTTCGTCGATGTTGAGAGCCTTGTTCTGCAGGCAGTAGGAGACGTCCATGGTAGTCCATATCGTCATGCCGTCCATTTCAACTATCTCGTCGCCCACCTGCATTACCTGCGACGAGACCGAGTTCTCGGCAAACTTCGATATGCGCGTGGTTGCGATGTATTCATCGGAACAGATGCTCACAAGACACACCGCGAAACCGAGGATAAGGTTCATCACCGCGCCCGCAACTATGACTATCATACGCTGCCATACCGGCTTGTTGCGAAAGTCGTTGGGGTCGTCGCTCTCGAAATCCTCGCCCAGCTGCACCGAGCCGCCTATGGGCAGCAGCTTGAACGACCATGTGGTAGTTTTGGTGGTCTTGCTGAAAAGCCGCGGTCCCATGCCTATGGAGAACTCATATATTTTCATTCCGAACGCTTTCGCGGTGAGAAAATGCCCCATTTCGTGGATAAGGATTATCACGAAGAAAACAAGGATAGTTATTAGTATATTGAGAATATTGCTTAGTATCGTCATATCTGCCTTTCTGCTTCATGAAAAGTGAATTCTCTCGCGGCGGCGTCCGCTTCGGCTATGGTGCCGAGGGTCACGTCGGAGGTGTGGGGGAGCTCCGCACAGCACGCGCATACAAGCTCGCCTATCCGGTAAAACGGTATCTTCCCGTCAAGGAACGCCGATACCGCGGCTTCATTCGCGCCGTTGAGTATCGTGGGAGCCGTGCCGCCTTTTGCTATCGCCCGCCGCGCTTCCGCAAGACATACAAAGGTCTCCTCGTCCGCCCGCTCGAAGGTGAGCGTTCCCACGTCGAACAGCGAGAGCCTGCGCGAGCAGGACGGAAGCCGCTCGGGGTAGGTTATCGCAAGCTGTATCGGTATCTTCATATCCGGCACGCCGAGCTGACCTATCACCGCGCCGTCCTCATACTCCACCGCCGAGTGGAGTATGCTCTGGCGGTGCACCACGACCTCCACCTGCTCAGGGGTCACATCGAACAGCCGCACGGCTTCGATAAGCTCCAGCCCCTTGTTCATCAGCGTGGCGCTGTCGGTGGTTATCTTGCGCCCCATGTTCCAGTTCGGGTGATGAAGCGCCTGCTCCATTGTCACCGACTTCAGCTGTTCCTTATTATACCCGAAAAAAGGTCCGCCCGACGCTGTGAGAATGATTTTTGCTATTTTGTTGCAGGAATTTCCCATAAGCGACTGGAATATCGCGGAATGTTCGCTGTCTATCGGCATGATGTCAACGCCGTTAGCCGCCGCGGCAGCCTTCACCAGCTCGCCGCCCGTCACCAGCGTTTCCTTGTTCGCAAGCCCCACACGGTTATGCGCGTTCAGCGCCGCAAGCGTAGGCTCAAGACCTACCATACCCACTACCGCGTTTATCACCATGCCGCAGGGTATCGCAGCCGTGCCGCAGAGTGCCTCTTTCCCGCAGGTCACCTTTATATCTGTGTCCGCGAGCCGCGTTTTAAGCTCACGGTACGCGTTCTCGTCGGTCATGCAGACTGTCTCTGGGCTGAACTCCCGCGCCTGCTCCTCCGCAAGCCTGTAATTCCGATGCGCCGTAAGCGCTTTCACCCTGTACCCGTGCATTCGCGCCACGTCAAGGGTCTGAGTGCCGATTGAACCCGTGGAGCCGAGGATAACAAGGCTTTTATCTGCTTTATCCATTGTTTGCCGCTCCTTAATACCGCAGTTCCCCCGCCGCGCGGCAGGGGAACCGACTATACTATAAACTTACTATCGGGAAGAAAGCCTTGCACAGCAGGTAGATGAACGGCGCTACAAAAAGCACACTGTCGAACCTGTCCATTACCCCGCCGTGTCCCGGCAGTATCTCGCTGAAATCCTTGACACCGCACTGACGCTTGAGAAGCGACGCGATAAGGTCGCCGAGGAGCCCTAAGAACGTAGATACCACCGCAGCTCCCACAAGTATCGGGATATTCACCGCAAAATGCTGCTCGCCCGTCATAGTGATGTCCCAGAGCTCGTACCCGTAGCCCAGCATTATCGCGAATATCACCGAGGTTATAAGTCCGCCGAAGAAGCCCTCCCAGGTCTTTTTGGGGCTTATCTCGGGGCAGAGCTTGTGCTTGCCGAGGAATGTTCCCGCAAAGTAAGCGCCTCCGTCGGCTATCCACGCCATAGCGAGAGTGTAGATGACAAGGAAGATGCCGTGGTCGCGCCACTGGAAACAGAAAAACGCTATGGTGGAAATGGCGAAGGGTATGCATATCGAGATGAACGCTATAAAACCGAGTTCCTCGAACTTTATCTCCTTGTGCCGCATGAGCGTGCAGGCAAACAGCATGACCAGAAACAGGAACGATACGGGTATCGCGTATGCGCGCAGCTCGTTATAACAGAAGAACAGCGGCAAAAGCGCCGAGAACATAAGGCTCAGCACCGTTATGCTGCGGTATCTCGTGTATTTAGCCGCCGACAGCACTTCAAACACCGCCATAACAGAAAGAATGTCTGTCACTGCCGACATTACGTGCGGTGACAGGCTCCCGAGATATATTATGAGCAGCGCCAAAGGTACGCCTATTGCCGCGGTTATGAGCCTTTTTGCCATTCTTCTCTTTCTCTCTTTTCTGTGTTTTTATGTATCAGAGACCGCCGAAGCGACGGTTCCTGCCCTCGAATATCTCTATCGCCGTGTCAAGGTCTTTCTCCGTGAAATCGGGCCAGAGTACATCCATGAATACATACTCCGCGTATGCCGCCTGCCATATCAGAAAATTCGATATGCGCTGCTCGCCGCTCGGGCGGATAAGCAGGTCAACGTCGGGCAGCCCCGCTGTGTAAAGCGCTGAGGAAATGCTGTCCTCGGTCAGCGCGGAGATATCCTCTCCCCGCTCCGAGAGCGTCTTCACCGCGTGCAGGATATCGTCCCGCCCGCCGTAGTTCACCGCAAGGCAGCAGGTAGTGCCGCTGTTTCCCGCAGTCTCACGCTCAAGCTTCTCCATTCGCTGTTTAAGGCTCTCCGAGAGGGGCGTGCGGTCTCCGATGAAACGCATGACCACGTCTTTCTCGTACATATCGAGACCCTCGTCCAGATAGTCCGAGAACAGCTTCATGATCGCGTCCACCTCGTCCTTCGGGCGCTTCCAGTTCTCCGTCGAAAACGCGTAGAACGTCACGCACTCGATGCCGAGGTCTATGCAGTGACGCAGGCACTTGCGGAACGCCTTCGCGCCCTGTACATGACCCGCGGTGCGCGGTAGAAGGCGCTTTTTCGCCCAGCGCCCGTTGCCGTCCATGATAATGCCGATGTGTCTCGGCAGTACCCCGCTCTCCATTATACGGTCATTATCTCTTTCTCTTTGTCCGCGCAGACTTTATCGACCTTCTCGCAGTATTTGTCGGTAAGGGTCTGTATCTTCTTCTCGCCGTCCTTGACATCGTCCTCGGTTATTTCGCTGTTCTTCTTCATAGCCTTGAACTTATCCATAGCATCGCGGCGGCAGTTTCTTACGGCTACCTTAGCGTCCTCGCCGTACTTCTTCACCTGCTTGCAGAGCTCTTTTCTGCGCTCCTCGGTGAGCTGGGGGAACACGATGCGGATAGCCTTGCCGTCATTGGTGGGAGTGATGCCGATATCGCTCGCCATTATCGCCTTTTCGATAGCTTTCAGCGAGGAAGCGTCCCAGGGCTGTATCACAAGTATGCGCGCTTCGGATACCGATACTGCCGCCATTGCGTTAATCTGGGTGGGAACTCCGTAGTAATCCACGGTTATCTTGTCCAGCACAGCGGGGTTAGCACGTCCCGCACGTATTGTTGTGAATTCCTTTTCAAGCGCGTTCACGCACTTTTCCATTTTCTGCTCGGCGTTATTGATAGTCTCTTTCATGGTTATATTCCTTTCGTGTAAAAATTATGACTGATTGCTTACAAGTGTTCCGACTTTTTCACCCATTACCGCGTCATAGATATTATCCGGTCGATGCAGGTCGAATACTATCAGCGGGATATTGTTCTCGATGCACATTGCGGCAGCCGTACCGTCCAGCACGCGCAGACCGTTGACGAGTATATCCTTGTGACGCAGCGTCTCATACTTCACCGCGTCGTCGAATTTCAGCGGGTCTTTGTCATATACGCCGTCCACCATTGTCGCTTTGAGCACTATCTCGGCGTTTATCTCGGCAGCTCTGAGCGATGCCGCGCTGTCAGTGGAGAAAAACGGGTTGCCCGTGCCGCAGCCGAATATCACTATCCTGCCCTTTTCAAAGTGACGGAGGGCTTTCTCGCGGATATACGGCTCGCAGATAGCGTTCATCGCTATCGCGGACTGTACTCTCACGTCGCAGCCGAGCTCTTTGAGCACGTCGCCCACCGCAAGCGCGTTCATTGTGGTAGCGAGCATACCGATGTGGTCTGCGGTAACTCTGTCCATGTTCTCGCTCGTCCTGCCGCGCCAGAAGTTTCCTCCTCCGACGACTATACCTACCTGTACTCCCGCGTCAACGCATTTCTTCACGCTTTCACAGATAGTCGTGACGGTCGGGATATCTATGCCTGTCTTCTTTTCTCCGGCAAGAGCCTCGCCCGAGAGTTTCAGTAATATTCGCTTATACTTCGGCTGTGCCATTTCTGTAATTTCCTTTCCTTGTTTCATCAATAATCCAGAACGCGCAGCGTTCCGAGTACATTCAGCTTTTCACACTTCTCCGCAAATTCCTTCTCACCGAGCTCCGCGGTCACGAATGCGCATTCGCTGTCCGGAGCGCCGTCTCTCGAAAGGAACCGCACCTCACCGAAAATGCTCTCAACGTCCTTTCTTTCAGCCTGCGCACGAACATAGAACCTGTTTGAGAGCCTGTCGAACGGGATAACGAATTCCTGGCTGCTGTCCTTCCATGACATGGTCTTTGAGGTATGGTCGGTTTTCAGCGCGTTCGTGATGTCAGCCACAACGGCGCTCGCCGTGGGGAGCTTGCCCGCGCCCTTGCCGTAGAATACCACATCTCCGGTCGCGTCGCTGCGCACGAGTATCGCGTTGAATACATCGTTTACCCCGGCGAGCTGGCTTTCCTCGTTTATCACCGCAGGGCAGGTCATTATAGCCACGTCGTCCCCGCGCTTCGCCGCGAAACCTATCAGCTTTATCACGCTGTTCATGCTCTCGCAGTACTTCACGTCCTCAAGCGTTATCTTCGTGATGCCCTCGGTATGTACTCCCTCGGGGTACACGTGTCTTCCGAAAGCGAGCGACGCGAGTATGCATATCTTGCGGCAGGTATCGTGACCCTCAACGTCCGCCGACGGGTCACGTTCGGCATAGCCCAGCTCCTGCGCTATCTTTAGTGCTTCGTCAAAGCCCATATTTTCCTTTATCATCTTTGTGAGGATAAAGTTCGTGGTACCGTTGAGGATACCCGCTATCTCCTCTATCTCGTCGGTGGAAAGGCACTGGTTGAGCGGGCGGATTATCGGTATGCCGCCGCCGACGCTCGCTTCAAAGAAGAAATTTACGTTGTGTGCCTTCGCTATGGCGAGCAGCTCCGCGCCCTTTGACGCAACGAGTTCCTTATTCGATGTCACCACGCTCTTGCCGGCTTCAAGGCAGGACTTTACGTACCCGTATGAATATTTGACGCCGCCGATGACCTCGGCTACGACGCTTACCTCCGGGTCATTCACGATGTCATCGAAACTCTTGGTGAACTTATCACGGTATCTTTCGTCGGGACAGTCACGTATTTCAAGTATATACTTGATATCGAGCTCCTCACCGACTTTCTTTTCGAGGGACGCTTTATTCTTGTAGAAAACCTCGACGGTTCCCGAGCCCACGACTCCGTAACCGAGCACTGCGATCTTTTTCATACTTCCGTTCCTTTCGGTCTGCAAATTTAATCTGTATTATTATACCACATATTTCCTCTCAAAACAAGTATTTTTATCAAATTTTCAGAAAAAAGCTCCCCAACAGCCATCAGGGAGCTTTTTATGCTATTTCAGGAGCTTTTTCAGATATTTTCCGGTGTAGGAAGCGCTGACCGCAGCGACCTCCTCGGGGGTGCCGACCGCTACCACCGTGCCGCCCTTGTCGCCGCCCTCGGGACCGAGGTCGATGATGTAATCGGCAGTCTTGATGACGTCAAGGTTGTGCTCGATGACGATTACGGTGTTTCCGCCCTCAACGAGAAGCTGCAGCACCTCGATGAGCTTATGCACGTCCGCGGTGTGAAGTCCCGTGGTTGGCTCGTCCAGGATATATACCGTCCTGCCCGTGGCGCGGCGGGAAAGCTCGGTGGCGAGCTTCACTCGCTGGGCTTCACCGCCGGACAGCGTGGTTGCGGGCTGACCTATCTTCACATAGCCGAGCCCCACGTCACACAGCGTTTGCAGCTTGCGGTGTATCTTCGGTACATTCTCAAAGAACTTACAGCCCTCCTCGATAGTCATTTCCAGCACGTCATAGATGTTCTTGCCCTTGTACCGCACTTCAAGCGTCTCGCGGTTGTACCGCATACCCTTGCACACGTCGCACGGCACATAAACATCGGGCAGGAAGTGCATTTCTATCTTGATTATGCCGTCGCCCTGGCAGGCTTCGCAGCGCCCGCCCTTTACATTGAAGGAGAACCGTGCGGTGCCGTAGCCCTTCATCTTTGCGTCATTGGTGGACGCGAACAGGTCGCGTATATCGGTGAACACTCCGGTATAGGTCGCCGGGTTGGAGCGGGGAGTTCTGCCTATGGGCGCCTGGTCTATGGCTATCACCTTGTCGAGCATATCCGCGCCGATGACCTTACGGCACTTGCCGACATGGGTGCGGGCGCGGTTGAGCACGCCTTCGAGATAGTTGTAGAGTATTTCGTTCACGAGCGAGCTCTTGCCGCTTCCCGATACTCCCGTGACGCAGGTGAATACGCCGAGAGGAATGTCAACGTCGATATCCTTGAGGTTGTTCTCGGCAGCTCCCTTTACCGACAGATACCGTCCGTCGGGCTTGCGGCGGTGCTCCGGCACGGGTATCTTCTTTGCGCCGGAAAGGTACTGCCCCGTGACAGAACGCTCGCACTTCATTATCTCCTCGGCGGTGCCGCAGGCGACCACCTCACCGCCGTGCACTCCCGCACCGGGTCCGATGTCAACGATGTAATCAGCCGCGCGCATGGTGTCCTCGTCGTGCTCCACGACTATCACTGTGTTGCCGAGGTCGCGCAGCTTCTTGAGCGTGCCTATGAGCTTGTCGTTGTCACGCTGATGCAGCCCTATGCTCGGTTCGTCAAGGATATACAGAACGCCCATGAGCGAGCTTCCTATCTGTGTGGCAAGGCGTATGCGCTGGCTCTCGCCGCCCGACAGCGAGCCTGCCGCGCGGGAAAGTGTGAGATATTCCAGACCGACGCTCCGCAGGAAGTTGAGCCGTGCCTTTATCTCTTTCAGTATCAGCTTTCCTATCATTCTGTCACGCTCGGAAAGCTCCATGCCGCACACGAAATCGTATGCCTCTCCTATGCTCTTCTTACAGAAGTCGCTGATATTTATGCCGCAGACCGTCACCGACAGCGACTCCTTTTTCAGCCTTTCGCCGCCGCACACAGGACACTCGCAGTCATGCATATATGTCTCTATTTCCGCACGGGCAGACTCCGAGCCGTCCTTATAGCGCCGTTCGAGATTGTTTATAACGCCCTCGAAGTCGGAATTGCGGTAGCCGCCGCCGAAAGAGTCTATAACATCCACCCGTATGCGCTCCCCCCCCGTGCCGTACAGGAATATGCCGAGCTGCTCGGGCGGCAGGTCCTTCACGGGCGTATCCAGCGAAACTCCGTAATGCTTAGATATCGCATTGTAGTACATCATAGCAATGGAATTGTCGTCCAGCGAGTTCCAGCCGCAGGCGTGTATCGCGCCCTCACGTATGGACTTGTTCTCGTCGGGTATGATGAGCTTCGGGTCAACGCGGTGGAACACTCCGAGACCCGTGCAGTTCGGGCAGGCGCCGTACGGATTGTTGAACGAGAACATACGCGGCACAAGCTCGTCTATGCTGATGTTGTGCTCCGGGCAGGCATAGTTCTGGGAGAAGTGGAGCTCCTCACCGCCGATAACGTCGATGTATATCAGCCCGTCGGTGAGCTTTCCCGCAGTCTCTAAGCTGTCGGACAGGCGGGAATCCATGTCGGGCTTGACCACAAGGCGGTCAACCACTACCTCTATGCGGTGCTTGATGTTCTTCGCGAGCTTTATCGGGTCGGACAGGTCGTGCATCTCCCCGTCCACGCGAACGCGCACAAAGCCCTGCTTGCGCAGGTTGTCGAGCTCTTTCGCGTACTCGCCTTTGCGCCCTCTCGCGATAGGCGCGAGCACCTGGAATTTCGTACCCTCGGGAAGTTCCTTTATCCTGTCCACTATCTGGTCTATGGTCTGCTGGTGTATCTCACGCCCGCACACGGGACAATGCGGCACGCCAATGCGCGCGTACAGGAGTCGGAGATAATCGTATATCTCCGTCACCGTTCCCACTGTCGAGCGCGGGTTGTTTGAGGTGGTCTTCTGGTCTATGGATATGGCTGGGGAAAGTCCGTCAATGCTCTCAACGTTCGGCTTTTCCATCTGACCGAGGAACATTCTCGCGTAGGACGACAGGCTCTCCATATAGCGCCGCTGTCCGTCCGCGTATATCGTATCGAACGCGAGCGAGGATTTGCCCGACCCCGACAGCCCCGTGAATACCACCAGCTTGTCGCGGGGTATCTCAACGTCAATGTTTTTGAGGTTGTGCTCCTTAGCGCCGCGTATTACTATCTTATTGCTTGCCATTAATTCACTTTTCTCCTTTAAGCTCCTTTATCTTGTCGCGGAAGTACGCCGCTTGCTCGAAGTCCAGAACTCTCGCGGCTTCCTTCATCATCGCGGTGTACTGGGTTATAAGTTTCTCCCTGTCCTTCGCAGTCAGCTTTGCTTTAGGTTTCTTGCCGGTCTTGTCGTCCTTCGCGGAGATGTCGATGATGTCGCGCACTTCCTTGATTATGGTCTTGGGAACTATGCCGTGCTCCTCGTTGTACTTCATCTGTATCTCACGGCGGCGGTTTGTCTCGCGGATAGCGCGCTCCATGCTGCCCGTCACGGTATCGGCGTACATGATGACGCGCCCGCCCGCGTTTCTCGCGGCTCGCCCTATTGTCTGTATCAGCGAGGACTCAGAACGCAGAAAGCCCTCCTTGTCCGCGTCAAGTATCGCAACAAGCGACACCTCCGGGATATCGAGCCCCTCGCGCAGCAGGTTGATGCCCACAAGCACATCGAACTCACCGAGACGCAGGTCGCGCACTATCTCCATTCGCTCGATAGTGTCGATGTCGTGGTGCATATACCGCACCTTTATGTCGAGCCTTTCAAGGTATTTCGTGAGGTCTTCCGCCATTTTCTTCGTGAGCGTGGTTATAAGCACGCGTTCATTGCGCGAGGTACAGGTGTTTATCTCCGAAACGAGGTCTTCTATCTGCCCGTCGGTGGGCTTCACCGTTATCTCCGGGTCAACAAGTCCCGTAGGGCGGATTATCTGCTCCGCTGTCACCTTAGCGTGCTCTTTCTCGAAAGGTCCCGGGGTGGCGGAAACATACAGAGCCTGGTTTATCTTGCCGTAGAACTCGTCGAAATTCAGCGGACGGTTATCGTACGCGCTCGGAAGTCTAAACCCATAGTCGATGAGGTTCTTCTTGCGCGCCGAGTCGCCGCCGTACATTCCACGCACCTGCGGAAGCGTCACGTGGCTTTCGTCCACCATGAGCAGGAAGTCCTCCGGGAAGTGGTCTATCAGCGTCACCGGGGTGCTTCCCGGAGCGCGACGCGCAAGCACTCGGGAATAGTTCTCTATCCCCTTGCACATACCTATCTCACGCAGCATCTCCATGTCGTACTTCGTGCGCTCGGCTATGCGCTGGGCTTCTATCAGCTTGTGCTCCGCGGTGAACTTCTCAACCTGCTGCTCCATTTCCTGCTCGATGTCGTTAAGGGCTTCCTCAAGCTTGTCCCGTCCCACTATATAGTGCGACGCGGGGAATATTGCGGCGTGCAGCAGTTCTCTCTTAGCGGCGCCCGTAACCACCTCAAACTCGGAAATGCGGTCTATCTCGTCCCCAAAGAACTCCACGCGTATCGCGTTCTCCTGCGTGGCTCCCGCCGGGAATATCTCAACGGTGTCACCGCGCACGCGGAACTTGTTTCGTATGAAGTTCACATCGTTGCGCTCGTACTGCATACTTATCAGCCGCTTCACCAGCTCGTCGCGCCCGAGCTCCATGCCCTTTCGCAGCGATACCGTGTTGGCACGGTACTCCTCCGGGCTGCCAAGGCTGTATATGCAGGACACCGAGGACACGATGATAACATCACGGCGCTCGGCGAGCGAGAATGTCGCGGAGTGGCGCAGGCGGTCTATATCATCGTTTATAGCGCTGTCCTTCTCGATGTAGCTGTCGGTGGAGGGGATATACGCCTCAGGCTGATAATAGTCGTAGTAGGACACGAAATACTCCACCGCGTTGTCCGGGAAAAACTCGCGGAACTCGGTGCAAAGCTGGGCAGCAAGTATTTTGTTATGGGCGAGCACCAGCGTCGGACGGTTCACACGCTCGATGATATTCGCCATGGTGAAGGTCTTTCCCGAGCCCGTAACGCCCAGGAGCACCTGCTCCTTATTGCCGCTCTCGATGCTCTCCACCAGCTTGTCTATCGCCTGGGGCTGGTCGCCCGTGGGCTTGTAGGGTGACTTCAATACGAATTTATCCAATGGGTTCTCCTGTCAATGACGAAATGAACACGAACAAATCTGTCCGTGTCCATATCTGTTATATGTCTCAGTCTTCAAATACCGCGCCGACGCTTGCATTGCGCACCATTTTAGCGTAGCGCTTCAGATAGCCCGAAAGCTCCTTCGGCGGCAGAACGCCCTTTTCGCGGCGCTTTGCTATCTCGTCATCGTCAACGAGCAGCTCTACCTTGCGGTTCGGGATATCTATGTGTATCTTGTCTCCGTTTTCGATGAAAGCTATCAGTCCGCCCTCGGCAGCCTCGGGAGAAACGTGTCCGATAGAAGCTCCGCGGCTCGCTCCGCTGAATCGCCCGTCGGTTATCAGCGCCACTGTGCCGTCGAGCCCCTTGCCCGCTATCGCCGCTGTGGGCGAGAGCATCTCCGGCATACCCGGTCCGCCCTTGGGACCCTCGTAGCGTATCACGACTACGTCTCCCGGAACTATCCCGCCGCCGAGTATGGCATCATACGCATCCTGCTCACCGTCGAACACCTTGGCTGTGCCTGTAAAGTCCATCATCTCGGGCTTTACCGCGCCCTGCTTGACCACCGCGCCCTCGGGTGCGAGGTTGCCCTTAAGTATAGCTATACCGCCGTCAGCGCGGATAGGAGAGTTTATGCTGTGGACTATGGTGCCGTCAGCGTCCTTCGCGTTTTTGAGCCTGTCGCGCTGAGTTCCGGAAACCGTCAGCACGTCAAGGTTTATAAGGTCTTTCTTCGCGAGCTCGTTCAGAACGGTCTGTATGCCGCCGACTTCATTGAGATCCTCGATGAAGATGCTGCTTGCGGGATTGAGCTTTGATATCTGCGGGATCCTGCGGCTCATTGCGTCAATGTCGTCTATGGAGATGTCCGCGCCCGCTTCATGCGCTATCGCCAGCAGGTGCAGCACCGTGTTGGACGAAGCGCCTATCGCCATGTCGGTGGCAAGCGCGTTGAGCATATTCTCGCGGGTCAGTATATCAAGCGGACGGATATTCTCGCGGACAAGATACATTATACGCTCGCCTGTCTCCTTGGCAAGTCTGCGGCGCGCCGATGATACCGCGGGCTCGGAGCCGTTGAACGGCAGAGCCAGACCCACCGCCTCGGTAAGACAGTTCATAGAGTTCGCGGTGTACATTCCCGAGCAGGATCCGCAGGTCGGACATGACTTGTTCTCCCATTCGCGAAGCTCCTCGTCGGAGACCTTGCCGTCGGCGTATCTTCCCACCACTTCAAAATTCTCGGACAGACCCACGCGCTTTCCGCAGACCTTGCCGGGGCTCATGGGGCCGCCGCTCACGAATATCGACGGTAGGTTGAGCCTTGCCGCCGCAAGTATCATGCCCGGCACTATCTTGTCACAGTTGGGTATGAACACCACGCCGTCCAGCGGGTGGGCGGTGAGCATGACCTCGATGCTGTCGGTTATAAGCTCACGGGAAGCAAGAGAGTACCTCATGCCCTTGTGGTTCATGGCAAGTCCGTCGCATACTCCGATAGTATTGAATTCAAAAGGCACTCCGCCCTCATTGCGTATGCCATCCTTTACCGCCTGAGCCAGCTCTTTGAGGTGCATATGCCCCGGCACGTACTCGCTTGCGGCGCTCACCACCGCGATAAACGGACGCTTCATCTCGCTGTCGGTGACGCCCAGTGCTTTTAACAGTGAACGGTGGGGCAGTCTGCTCACGCCGTCCTTCATAAGATCGCTTCTCATAAATTCGTTCCTTTCTTGTTCTTACCCGCCGATTTCCGACAGGATTTCCTTATATTACTTATCTTTGCCGAAAACGCTTTTGAGTATGCCGCCGTCAACGCTCTTGCCCAGCATAGCCGCGCCTATTATGCCTGCGTCGTTGCCGAGCTTGCATATACATATCTCGGTATTCTTGGCGCTGTTCTTTGAGTAAATGTCCCGCGCCACCAGCTCTTTGAGCGGGTCAAGCAGCCTTGCGCCCTCGTTGCATACGCCTCCGCCTATGCACAGTATGTCAGGCTGGAATATATTTATGGTATTGGTGATGCCGCAGGCGAGAGCACGGATATACCGGTCAACCACCTCCTGCCCGACCACGTCGTGCATCTTCGCCGCGTTGAACGCCGTGCGCGCGCTTATACGCCCGTCAGCTTCCACGAGCTGCGCTATCTTGCTGTCCGGGTGCGTTTCGAGAGCTTCCTTCGTCATGCGCGCAAGCCCTGTCGCGGACGCATACACCTCAAAGCAGCCCTTTCGTCCGCAGGTGCACGGATAGCCGTCCAGAACTATGACCGTGTGACCGATCTCGCCTCCGGCAAAATTGGTGCCTGAGAATATCTTCCCGTTAAGGATTATCCCCGCGCCAACTCCCGTGCCGAGAGTTATGATCACGGCATTCTTTGCGCCTTTGGCTGCTCCCGCAAGATACTCGCCGAAAGCCGCGGCATTCGCGTCATTGTCGATGTATGTCTTTTTTCCGAACGCCTTTTCCAGATCCGCAAGGAGCGGTGCATGGTTCCAGCGGAGATTATTGGAATACTCCACCTCGCCGGTCTCGGTATTGCAGGTGCCGGGGCAGCCTGCGCCGATCCAGCGCACATCGTCCATGCTTATCTTCGCGTCGGCGACCGCAAGCTCAACCCCTTCGATGATGTCGGCTATGACTTCCTCATAGGGTCTGCCGGTCTCGGTCTTTATCTTGCTCCTCCCGATGATATTGCAGTCGTCATCGACCACGCCCGTTGAGAGATTCGTCCCGCCTATGTCTATGCCGATGTAGTATTTCACCTTGCTCCCCCTTTCGCACGCTTTCAGACTATATCCGTCAGTATCGCTTCACCCGCGCCTTTCAGCTCATACGCGCCGAGCCCCGCAGGGATAAAGCAGCTCTCGCCCTTTGAGAGCTCCACGCCTCCGATGTCGAAGTCTCCGTCAAGCACAAGCAGCGAATGGAACGATGTACCGTCCGCGGTGTACTTCGCCGATGCTTCCACATCAAGCCTGCGCACGCGGAAATACTCGCACTCCGCAAGCAGCGTCTCAGTCCAGCCGTCCTTTTTCATCGGCTCGCCCATGGGCTTGGTGGGACGGGTCGGCGGTATCAGCTTCGTCACCTCGCACGCCTTGTCGATGTGCAGCTCACGCGGCTTGCCGTCCTTGCCCACTCTGCCGTAATCGTAGATACGGTAGGTAGTATTGCTGTTCTGCTGTATCTCCGCTATAAGTATGCCCTTGCCTATGGCGTGGAGAGTGCCGCTTTCGATGAAGAACACGTCGCCCTTATGCACAGGCACATTGTTGGTGACTTCAAGGAGAGTGTTGTTTCTTATCCTCTCCGCGAACTCATCGCGGGAGATCTCATGCTTAAAGCCGTAAAGCAGCTCCGCGCCCTCGTCCGCATCTATCACGTACCACATCTCGGTCTTGCCGTACTCGCCCTCCACGCGCATTGCATAGTCGTTGTCGGGGTGTACCTGCACCGAGAGGTTGTCCTTTGCGTCTATGAGCTTTATCAGCACGGGGAAATATTCAAAGCGCCCGCAGTTGGTACCGAGCACCTGCTTTCCCTCTTTTTCTATATATTCCTCAAGCGTGCTTCCCTCGTAACTGCCGTTGGCTATCACGCTTTTACCGTCCTTGTGACAGGACAGCTCCCAGCTTTCCGCTACCTTATCCGCGTCCGAGCGCTTACCGTACTCGTCACGCAGCCGTGTGCCGCCCCAGATATAGTCCTTGCAGGGGGCTGTGAGTTTCATAACATACATAACATCAATCCCTTCAGAATACGATACTCACATTATATCACAAATAATATTAAATGTAAAGAGGTTTTGCTCCTATGACAGCAAAACCCCCGCAGACATTCCGCGGAGGCCATATTCTGCTTATTTCGTCCGATGCGCTTACATCTCGCCTGCTGATTTTGAGGATCTGATCGCAGCCTTGTAGCCGTCAAAATCCGCAGTCACGCTCTCGTCGGGAGCCTTTGTGAGCAGCGATACGACTATATCAGCCACCAGCGCAACTATAAATCCGGGCAGCAGCTCGTAAATGCCGAATACTCCGCCGAGAGGGCTTATGAGAAACTCCCATACGAACACCATTATACCGCCCGCGGCAAGTCCCGCTATCGCGCCGTACTTGTTGGAGCGTCTCCACAGCAGCGCAAGCAGCATTATCGGGCCGAATGTAGCTCCGAAGCCTGCCCACGCAAATGATACTACGCCGAATATCGAGCTGTCCTTGTCCCACGCTATGATGATCGCCACAACCGCGATAGCGAACAGCACAAGTCTTGCTACCAGCATGGACGCGCGCTCGGAAAGCTTTAGCCCGAACACGCCCTTGAGTATATTCTCCGACATACTCGAAGATGCGGCAAGAAGCTGGGAATCGGCAGTGGACATGGTGCAGGCAAGTATGCCCGCAAAGATAAGTCCCGCGAACACTGCCATTATCATGCCGTCCTCGTTCATTACGAACGCGAGCTTGATTATCGCAGTCTCGGACTCCGCACTTGTGGTAAGCGGGTCGATGACACCCTGAGCAGTGAGCGCGTTGGCAATAAGACCTATGAACACAGCAATGCCCATGGAGATAACTACCCATATCGAAGCTATGCGGCGTGATGTCCCCACCTTGTTGTGGTCGCCTATCGCCATGAAACGCAGCAGGATATGAGGCATTCCGAAGTAGCCCAGACCCCACGCGAGTGTGGAGATTATGCTGAGAAAATCAAAGGGCGAGGATGTCCCGTCGGCATTGTGGTTCTCGAAAAGCGTCAGATAGCCGCTCAGTCCCTTGGCGTTCTCTATCACGCTGTCAACGCCGCCCGCAGTGTTGATGCCGAATACGAGCACTACGATAAGCGCGGTGGTCATAACTATGCTTTGGATAAGGTCGGTGGTGCTTGCGGCAAGGAAACCGCCGATGCTCGTGTAAAGTATGATGATAAGTGCGCTTATTATCATCGCGAGGTGGTAATCCCAGCCGAAAAGCTGCTCAAACAGCTTGCCGCACGCCGAAAAACCCGACGCGGTGTACGGAACGAAGAACACAAGGATTATCAGCGCCGAGATACCGAGGATAACGCTCTTTTTCTCACCGTAGCGCTTTGAGAAGAACTCCGGGATCGTGATAGCGTTGATGCGGTTTGAGTACACGCGAAGCCGCTTGGCTACTATGAGCCAGTTGAGATACGTACCCACCGCAAGTCCGATAGCCGTCCAGCCTACCTCCGCGCAGCCGCAGAGATACGCAAGCCCCGGCAGTCCCATAAGAAGATAGCTGCTCATGTCAGAGGCTTCCGCGCTCATGGCGGTTACAATGGGTCCGAGCTTTCGTCCGCCGAGGTAGAAATCCCCGACATCGTTGTTTTTCCGTGAGAATATCACGCCTATCGCAACCATTAACAGCAGATAGACAATGATAGTCACAATGATGACAGTCATAATTTTCTCCTTTATCAAAGACGGCATCGCCGCCTGTTTTTTACATTACGTACCACCCTGCCGAGCGCGGTGCCGCGGTTATTCCCCCTGCACTGCCATGGGCTGACTTACCGACCCTGTAAACGGGTTCGCTTATCTTTTCGTCAAGAGCAAAGGTGCATTCCTTATCCGTGGGATTGAGGATAACGAGTACGCGCCCGCTCTCACATGAACGGATATAGACCAGCGGTTCGCCCGGCTTTCCGTCGCAGATGAACTCTATGTCTCCGCGGCTCTGAAGAGCCTTATGCTCCGCGCGCAGTCTGCACATCTCCCGTACCTCACCGAGCAGCGAGCCAGGGACGTTTATCTGCGCTTCCACAGTCGGACGGTCGTCCGCAGGGTCTATGGGGATATACAGCCTGTCCCTCGGCGCGGCACTGAAGCCCGCGTTCACGGTGCTGTCCCACTGCATCGGCGAGCGGGAACCCGTTCGCTCATATCCGCCCTCCACCGACGGTATGTCCTCAACGTATCTCATGCCTATCTCGTCGCCGTAGTAGATGAACGGCGCACCCGGCATTGACAGCAGGAACGCGAACGCCATTTTCAGTTCATCGCCGTGCAGGTACTTAGCCAGGCGTACCATATCGTGGTTGCCCGAGGGTATGCAGATAAGCCCGTCAGCGCCCGCTTTGCGGCGGCTCTCAAGGTATCTCGCGACAAACTCCGACGCATCGCCGTTTCCGCCGAAGAACGGCTTTTCGCATCTGAACAGGTCGTTGTAATGCGAGGGACCGAAGTGCAGCAGGAAATCCATGTGGAACCCGCCCAGCAGCGACTTGTCGGGCTCTCCCCACTCCGACACCATTGCCGCGTCGGGGAACTCACGGTCAAGGAACGCTCTCACGTCCTGCCAGAGCTTTATCGTGCCCTTGCCGTCCTCATCGTTCTTCACCAGCGAATGTGCCATATCCACCCGAAAGCCGTCACAGCCCATGCCAAGCCAGAACCGCATGATGTCCTTCATGGCTTCGAGCGTAGCCTTCGCGCCCTCGGAATCCGTGGACTGCTGCCACGGCTTGGCTGGGTCGGGTTTGTAGTAGCCGTAGTTGAGAGCGGGCTGATGTGAGAAGAAGTTCACTCCGCAGGCTCCCACACGCTCGGAAATGCCGATGAGTGCATTCATGCCGCAAGGGGCTTCCCATGTGTTGTCCGTCCAGATGTATCTGTCAGTGTATTCGTTTCTCGCAGCTTTGCAGGACTCCCTGAACCACTCGTGCTCCCATGACGTATGCCCCGGCACAAGGTCGAGGAGTATGTGCATACCGCGCTCATGCACCTGCCCGAACAGCCTTTTTAGGTCGTCGTTGGTGCCGTAGCGGGGCGCTGCAAGGTAATAGTCCCGCACGTCATATCCCGCGTCGAGAAAGGGCGAATCATAGCACGGGTTCATCCATATCGCCGTGCAGCCCAGCTCCTTTATATAGTCCAGCTTCTCCGCGATACCCGCGAAGTCGCCTATCCCGTCGGAATTCGTATCCTTGAAGGACTGCGGATATATCTCATAGAATACCGCGCCGTCCAGCCAGTCCACCTTATTCATAGCTTACCTCCGTAAATGCTGTTCGGTTCTCAGCGCGCATTGCCGCTGTCATCGACATGATTGTCCTCCACGTAATCCTTGACGAGAGCATCTCCGAATGACGCCGCGATAGCACGGCATTCCTCCTCAGCCGCAAGGAACGCTTCGGCGACCTTCGGGTCGAAGTGCGTACCAGAGCTTTCACGGATAATGTCACACGCCTGTTCAAAGGAGAAGGGCTCCTTGTAGCTTCGTCTTGACACGAGAGCGTCAAATACGTCCGCCACTGCCATGATACGCGCGGACAGCGGTATATCCTCGCCTGCCCTGCCCTCGGGATAGCCCTTGCCGTTCCACTTTTCATGGTGATAGGTCGCAAGGTTCTTTGCTTCATTGAGATAATCGGGCTCCGGCACAAGGCTTATGACCTGGTCTATTATCTCGCCGCCTATCTTCGTGTGGCTCTGCATTATCACGAACTCTTCGTCCGTAAGGCGCCCGGGCTTGTTGAGTATCACATCAGATACCTTTATCTTGCCCACGTCATGCAGCGGTGCGGAATTGCTCACGTCGGCTATGAACTTGTCGGTGAGCTGATCGGGATAGAAACCGAGCTCCTTCATCTTGCGCATTATCGCTCTCGCGTAGGCGGCAGTCTTGCGTACATGGTCGCCGGTGTTCTTGTCGCGGCTCTCCACCATGTCGGCAAGCACCAGGATAAGCGCGTTCTGCATTTTAACTATGGTCTCGTTCTTGTTTCTTATGTCCTCAAGGTGTTCAACGCTGTCCCCCGCCATTTTCACGATAGCGCCGTAAAGGTTCTCTATCTCGTCGCCGGTCTGTATGTCAAGCCCACGCAGGTTGTCAACGCTCTGTTCCAGCGACTCGTTGCTGTTGAACGCGAATTTATCAGTGTTTATTGCCATTGAGTTCACGGGCAGGACTATGTGGTACTCCACCACCCAGAGCACTACCGCGAATATCACGATGAAGAACGCAAAGAACAGCGATATCATGCCGGTATAGAAGTTCCTGTTATACCTGTCGATATGCTCCATGGACACGTCCGCGCCCGCGTAAGCGGCTACATTGCCGCTGCTGTCGTATATCTGACGATAGACCGTCAGCACATCTCCGTAGGAATTGCCGCGGAGCACGGTAGGCTCGATGTCCTCCCCCGCGAGCATGGCAGGCACCTTGTCAAGGAAATCCGTCTCAAACGGGTCAACGCTGCCCACCGGTGAGCCCTTGACTTTCTCGCTGTCAAGGTCGAATACCACATGGTAGCCGTCCTCGCGTATCTGATACACATAAACGTACTCTATCTCGTCATTGCTGTGCTGCAGGTTGTAAAGGAGCTTTTCCGTTTCGGCATAGCCCGCTGAGTCCCTGCCCCCGGCAAGCCAGCGGTCAACGCTGTCGCCGTCAACAAATCCCGCGGCTACGTTCGCCACGCCCTGGGCGAGCTTTGTATGCTGCTCCATTGCCACGCCGCTGAACAGCACGAAGCTTATGACTGTCGCCGCAGTTCCCATGATTGTAAGCGCGATTATGATTATCGCCATTGTCTTCGTGCGCACCGAGATCTTGCGGCAGCCTATATGCTTAAGCTTATCCTTCTCATCGTCGGACATCGGACGCTGGATCCAGCCGCTGAACCTGAGCGTGTCTTTCAGCCGTTTTGGAAGCGGGGTATATACTATCATGACTATTGCGACGGTGAGTGCCTTGTCAAGCAGATCCATGAACAGGTTGCCAAGCAGCTGCGCCGCGGGTATGCTCGTTGTTATGCCGAGCTCGATTATCTTGTTCGCGAAGGATTCGCTGTCAAGATGTATCCCGTCAAGGAACCACGGCAGAAGCGTTCCGAAGCCTCCGCCCTCGATAGCGAGCAGCACCACGAGCAAAAGCAGCTTCATCGGCTTTCGTATCGTTACCCAGCCTTTTTGGGCGAAATATGCGGCAATGACCGCGTTCAGCACGCTTATTATCCCGTAGTATATCGACGACGGATCCGAGATGCAGTTTACAACATTCGTCAGAAAACCGACGAATATGCCCGGCAGATACCCGCCGAGTATCGCAGCCAGGATTATCCCGACATTATCAAGGTACAGCGGGAGTTCCAGACTTCTCGCTATGCCGAAGAATATGAAATTGACAGCAAGGCACACCGCACACAGAACCACCGCTGTGAACGTGCTGCGCCGTTTCGACTTTTTATATGTATCTGACAGTTCACTTGTCATTGCTATATAACACCCCCCGGCTCTCTGCTATTACCGATGCGGCAGAGAAAATATCCATACGCACTATATTATATATTATATTTCGCAAGTTGTCAATAAAATTTTCCGTTAATTACACAAAAAACATTGACAAACCGAAAAAATGGGTGTATAATACTATATCATGCGGATATAGTTTATCGGTAGAACATCGGCTTCCCAAGCCGAGAAGGCGGGTTCGATTCCCGTTGTCCGCTCCATCTAAGCCGAACGGTTTAGATATTTCGCTCACAAAAGGCTTGGTTAAGCCGTTTGTGGGCGATTTTTATTGGGATTTCAAAATCCCGTTTCCGTAGATATTTTTTGAGGTCAAATAGGCACTGACAGGATTTGAACCCCCACGGGTATAAAATTTTCAATCAAAATTTCGTGACAATTTAACAAATTTACAGAAAGCGCACGAAGGTCAGGAAGGAAACTCCACAGACCGCAAATCGAGCGCATTTTCTATGATATACACAAAGTTTTCCGCCAAAGATTGTTAAAAGCAATGAATCGTTTGACTTTTTCCGAGCGATATGATATAATCGGAAAGGTCGATCAAACGACCGGAATCGGAGTTGGAAGTCAATGGAAAATATTGAAGTCACGGTCATTGGCGGTGACATCTCCCCCGCCGAGCGGCAGGAGTACATAGAACGAGGAAAGAAAAACAAGCCCAATATGCTGCTGACAGCGGTCAAGGTCGTGCTGGACGGCGAGTATGCAGATATAACATATCAATACGCCGACCCGCCGCAGGATATGACCGTCAGCATGGGCGGCTGTATGATCGGCAAGTTCGGGTGCTTCAATCGTGGCAAACAAGCCGAGTATCTTGACAGAGTACCGAACAGCCTAAATTA
>JAGBLA010000038.1 GCA_017635675.1 Ruminiclostridium sp. | reverse complement strand
CTGTATTATCGGGAGCTTTGTGCCGCATGAACGCGGCGCGAAAATCCCCATTCCCATTCCGCTACGCTACATGTGAATGGGGATTTTCATCTGAACTCGCTATTTTTGAGAAAATGTGTAAAGTAATATTGACAATATCATCTGTCATGTTTTTTCTTCGAGAAAAATGCTGCAAAAAATGACAAAATGGATTTGGCGCGTTCGGGTGCGGACTGATACAGTTACGGATTTTAAAATGATACTTGACAAATGAAGAAAAATGGTGTATAATCGTATCAATTAAACGCGTTTAATTATTCGGAGGAACTATGAAACGTGATCTTGACAAAACCAGAGCCGCACTTGTCGATGCGGCTGAAAAGCTTATGAGCGGGTGTGACGACCCGGACGAGGTAACCGCCCGTGCCATAACAAAGGAAGCGGGAGTCAATCTCGCTATGATAAACTATTGTTTCGGCTCGCGGGAGAAATTGCTTTATGAGGTCTTTACAAGGCTCCAGCAAAACGCCGCGTCATTTGATCCGGGTATCGGCGAGATAATAAACGGAGACATTTCACCGAAAGAAAAGCTTGCACAAGCGCATTTTCGTACGATGAAGCTTATGCTCGCGAATTTCAAGTACTGCAAGGCGCTTACAAAGTATATGCTCGTCACACGAAAGATAGGCGACAAGCGCCTTAGCGTGCAGTTTATACAGCAGCATTACGGCGGTCGGAAAACCGAGGGAGAATGCCGGCTCATAGCCTTTGAGCTTTCGGGAATGCATGAGCTCGCGGTGCTCCGGCATGAGGAGATCAGAGAGCTGTGCGGTATAGACCTCACCGATGATGATGCTCTGAGAAAATTCGTTTACGGCAATGTTGAAAGAATGTTGGGTGACTGATATGTATATTTTTGATCTAAGATCTGCGGCAGAAACAGGATATGACATAGGCGGCAAGGCTGAAAGCCTCGGAAAAATGCTGCGTATGGGGTTTCCCGTACCTGCGGGATATGTCATAGCGGCACAGGCGTTCGAGAACGGCAGAATGAAAGCAGACGCCGCCGAGGAGCTGTCACGGCTTGTCAAGAAGCTTTCCGCGGGTAATTATACATACGCGGTAAGATCGTCCGCCGTCGGTGAGGACGGTTCGGAGGATTCCTTCGCGGGAGCTTATGAAACAGTTCTCAATGTGAAACCTGCCGATATAGAAAAAGCTGTGCTTACCGTAGCCGCGTCCGCGGAAAACGAGAGGGTCGCCGTATATGCCAATGAGCGGGAAACGCAGGCGGGCGGCACGGCTGTGGTGATACAGCGGTACGTCGCGCCGGAATACGCCGGGGTGCTGTTCACCGCCGACCCGATAAGCGGCAGCCGCGGAAAAATGACAGGCAGCTTTGTCAGAGGAGCCGGAGAAAAGCTTGTATCCGGCGAGGGTATGGACGGAGAATTTGTGATAGATGCAGCAAAGTATTCTTACAGCGGAAGTGAAGAAACGGCGCCCTATGCAAAAAAGCTCTTTAAATACGCAAAGAAGCTCTCCGCCGACGGAGTGCCGAAGGATATAGAATGGGCGGTCTCGGCCGGACGCGTGTATATACTCCAGTCCCGCCCCATAACCACGCTGTTCCGTAATAATTACGATGATTTTGACATCAATGATTCTCTGTGCGGTGAGCTTCTGCTTTCAAAGACAAATGTGGGAGAGATTTTCCTGCGTCCGGTGTCGCCCGTGACATTCGGAATGGTCGATATGATAGGTTCAACGATAGGCATACCTCTGATAGCGAATGTGTGCGGTCAGCTTTATCTTGATATAAGCGGGATATGCTCGATGATAATGTCATTCGGCGTGAAAAAGGAAAAGGCATTCGGCATTATCAGAGAGCTTGCGGGCGGCATACCTGAAACAGAGATACCGGTTTACCCGTATGACAGGAGAAAACTGCGGAAAGCCTTGGGAAATATAATAAAAGGCTCTTTCGGGAAAAAGCCCGCAAAATATAAGCCGAAAAATCTAAAGGGACATTTCACCGAAACGAGCCTTGAGCTTATTGATATGATACGCAAGGTCGGAAGCAGGGAGGAACTGCTGAATAACTGGAGCGGCGAATGCGAGCCGTTCATGAGCGGAGCGCTGTCCGCGATAATGACGGGGCTTGATGTGAAATCGCTGTTCAAAACGAGAGAGAAGCTTGAAAGGATATGCGGGACGGAGCTTGCGGACAGGCTTATGTCCGACTGCTCGGGCAGCAAAAACATAGAGAGCTTAGGGCCTCTGCTCGGTATTGCCGATGTTATTTCCGGAAAGATGACCCGCGAGGAATATACGGTAAAGTACGGTCACCGTGACGCTGACGAAATGGAGCTGTCCATTCCTTTTCCGTATGAGAATGAGCAGTTCCCCGAGAACGTCATCGAGGACTATAAGAAGTCGGGAGTTGACGCATACGCGATGAAAGCTGCTCAGGAAAAGCGCTGTGAAGAAGCAGTGAACGAGTTCAGGAAAAAATACCCGTCTAAGAGCGGAAAGCTTGACCGTATGCTAAAAAAATATTCCGCTGCTGTTGCAGGCAGAGAGGTCATAAGGAGCGATGCACTGCGGCTGTTCTGCATAATACGCGAATATCTCCTTAAATCGGGAGCACTCACGGAACTCGGCGGCGACATCTTCATGCTGTACATGGATGAGGTGAAAGCTCTGCTGGCTGGCGATGAAAGCTGCATTGAAAAAATACCTGCAAGACGCGAAAACTACGAAAAGCAGATGAAAATGCCCAATTTCCCGAGTATGATATGCGGAAGATTTACCCTTGACGAATGGAAAGCCGCAGGCAGCCCAGGCGGTTACTACCGTTTCGGTGAGGCTGCTGAGCAGGCAGACGACCATGTGATAAACGGCGTTGCGGGTTCGGCAGGTCAGTGCGAGGGGAACGCGAGAGTGCTGAAAAACATCGACGACGCGGACACTATCGAACAGGGAGATATCCTTGTGGTGCCTGCCGCAAATATAGGCTGGGTCAGGGTATTCCCGAAGATATCCGCGCTCGTGACCGACGTCGGCGCACCGCTGTCTCACGCGGTGATAGTCGCGAGGGAGCTCGGCATACCTGCGGTGGTGAGCTGCCAGAACGCTTCGACGCAGATACACACCGGCGACAGGATACTTGTGGACGGTACTCTCGGCAAGGTGTTTCTCACGGGAAATGAGGACTGACTATGGAACAGGATAAAAAGAGCAGAAAAATAATGCTGTTATCTGAGACTGTGCTTGCTGTGCTGTGCGCTGCGGGAATTGCCGCAGGCACGGTAAGCGACATTGATATAGCACGTGCTGTACATTCCCCGGACAGTATTTTATGGCGCGTCATAACAATAGCGGGAATGTATCCGTATATGGCAGTATGGGTGCTGTACATGGGTGTTATATGCCGCCAGGTGCGCAGCTCGGATATTTCCAAGGGCAGGAAGACAGCATGGACTGTTGTGTGCTTCTATCTCGGGCTTTCCACAAGCGTTATATGCTCGTGGGCGATGTTCGCGTCAGACACTATCGGCGGCGTGTTTCCGGGAACGATCGATAACCCGCCGATAATTGCCGCAGGAGCGGTCTTCGGTGTTTACCCGCTGTTCTTCCTGGGCTTGTTTACCTCAAAGAAGGAATACGATAAAAGACTGCTTAAACGTCTGATAACACTGTGCGCTGTAATGTTGGCAGCACTATGCGTACTAACAGCGGTCAAGATAGGTTTCAGCCGTCCGCGCTATCGGCTCCTGATACAGGAGATACCCGGGCTGGAGTTCCAGCCGTGGTATATACCGTTTGCGGGTGCCGGCGAATTTATAAACGGAATGGGTATAGACCGGAACGATTTCCGTTCCTTCCCCAGCGGCCATGCATTACAGAGCATGGGTCTTATCTTTGCCCTGCCCCCTCTGGCAGAGGTTTACGGCTGTCTTGGCGGGAGAAAAAATGTGCTGTTCGGTGCTGCGGTGGTATTCGCTGTACTTGTCTGCGCTTCGAGAATGGTCATGGGAGCGCATTTTCTCAGCGATGTTTCAATGGGTTCGCTGCTTGCTGTAGTGTTCGGTTTTATATGGTTTCGATCGTCGGGATCGAGTTCTTTATGAGCAACAGTATTTTAAATGTATTATGTGATTTAAAATCAAAATGACGGAAGCGCTTTCTCCGCTGAACGTTCGACTGCCGATACGATCTCCGCGACGAATTTTTCTTCCCGTTCGCGAGTTTCTAGATACGGATCATCTTTCCCTCGAAAATATCTGCCGAAATAGTCGTTGACCGCTGTGACAATTGCGGAAGTGTATGACTTGAACTCCGTGTTATCGAGAGCCTGCAAGTAATCCCATGCTTGACGATGTTCGGGTTTATCAAGATTCAGTCGGAGACTGGTCGCTCTGATCGTTGGCATCGGCGTTCACCTCCTGCGGTTTATTCTCGGAACTGTCATCGGGTGCCGCCTTCGGCTTTGGCGGCTTCTTCGGCTGATCCTTCTCCCTGAGAAGCGCGTTATACGCCAGTAATTCGTAGCCTTTCGCGGCCGCGCAGATGTCCTCGATTATCACGACGCGGGATTCATCGTATTCCCCGAAGTGCTTGATGAGCGTAGCGCCGCCTGTGATGTACAGCCGCATAAGCTCGCTGTCGTACTCGTACTTGCGGAGCGTTTCAAAGATATATGCGCTGTATTCCTTGATAGCGTCTGAAATGCAGTCGAGATACTTGTCCCCGATGTCCGCCGTTCCCGTCCTTATCATCTGCTCGATAATACTTTCATCGAGAATTGTTCCATACCTGTCGAAAACGATGTGCTCCTTGATAACGCACTGGTTGACACCGAGCTTTTCGGTAAAGGTCTTACTTTCGATGGGCTTCTTGTTGTTGATGTACATGATGTTCATCGTACCGTTACCGATATCCGCAAGCATATTCACTCCGTTCATCTCGGAAAGCCTGTCAATGACCGCTGTATAGCCCTGCGGGAAAACCTTGCAGCCGAGGATTTTCAGATTATACTGCTTGTCACTGAATGTGAACCTGACCTTGCCGTTCTTGGTGAGATACTTGCGGAAGTCCTCGCGCTGGGTCTTCACCCATGTGAGCGGGAGCCCCGCCGCGATGTGTACATCTGCTGTAGTGATACCCTCGATGTCGAGTTCCTTTGCGATAGCCGCGAGACTGAGAATGTAGAAGTCCTCGTCCATTGTCTTGTCGGAGAGGAACGCCTTGTGACCCTCTCCGATGCGGTAATACTTCCCGCCGTACTGCAAAATGTCGCCCTCGAAGGTCGGCTCCGTGTCGTAGGCGGTAATGCCTGTCGGCGTTACGGTATTGACCGTCTTGATGTTGCCGTAACCGTGGTCTACGGCTATGACCATTGTGTTGTTGAGCTTTCTCATAATGTTTTCCTCCTTTTGTCTGTAGGTGTTTAACTTCTCGGGCAAATCGGTATCGAAGTCCGGACAATTCGTACCAACCTGTCCTATTTCTATTATACTTTAATTTAGGGTCGAAACCTATGACCTTTTTTTGACCAATTTTTGACCAAATCGGCGTTCAAAAATATACTATTATAAATATGTATGCATTTTCAATTGTCCCGATATTGGTATTGCGCTTTTCGACATTTTGTGATAAAATAGACCTTGAAATAGGTTGGTGATGCTATGGAAAGATCGAATGAAGAATTATGCCTGCTGATACAGTCCGGTGACCAGCAGGCGAAACAGGATT
>JAGBLA010000037.1 GCA_017635675.1 Ruminiclostridium sp. | reverse complement strand
CTGGATTCAAAGTTGCGATGTCGGGTTCTGCTGACGGGTTTTCAAGGACTGCAAGCTCCCTCAGAATATCATTCCGCTTGCCCTGAGAGAACATTTCGGAATGGCGGAGGGCAACAGCGGCAGCCTGTTCAGAAATGCGAAGGTTCTCAAAGCCACGCTGCATTACATTACTCTCGATCACATACATTTCAGCTTCTTCCTCGGTCAAACCCGTCTTGACGATAGCCGGCACGGTGGGCAGTCCTGCGAGCTTTGAAGCATTCCAGCGGTTGTGACCGATCAGTATCTCATAACCGCCCTCGATAGGCTGTACGATGATCGGAGACAGCACACCGTTCTCCTTGATACTGGCGACCATATCCTCAAGGCGTTCGCCCGAATACAGCTCAAACTTGTGATTGTGATAAGGGTGAAGCTGATCGCACGGTATCTGCTGTATGGCGATCTGCGGTGCGGAGAGCATTGTTCCCAGGTCAAACTGCGGTGTATTCATCGTTTCATCTTCCTTTCCATATCCGCAAGCTGTTTTCTCAGCTCACGGTTGTCAATATCAAGCTCCATGATACGCTTTTTCAGCTTTTTGATTGTCACATCGACACGGACGATCATATCCGCAAACCGCAGGAGCGTGTTCTTGTATCTGCGCTGATTGTAGTGAAATTCGTAGCAAAGCTTTCCTGAGAGCCTGTCACGGCTCTCGGAAAGGCTTGCGATCACTTCCTTTGAAGTCTCTGCGATGATCTTGCTGTGGTCGGAGCTGAAATACTCGTTCAGTTCGCCGTCATCGTGGGGAGTGAAAAGCCACGGTATCTTGTCGGTATCAAAGGGTTTCATGATTCGTCCTCCTCCTCATCTTCATCGGTGCAGTAGCTCAGTCCGTTCTGAAGCTGAATGTAGATGCCGGAGTAGCGGTCATGCTCTGCGCCGTCGCTGTTCATCATCGCTTCAAGGAAATAATCCTGAGCTTCTTCACGGTCGTCCCACTCCTGCTTCTTGCCGTAGCAGACGGTAGTGACCTTGCGGTTCGGGTTCATTGCGAGTTCTGACATACTTAACATCTTGAAAGCACCTCCTGAGCCAATTCATCATATTCCTGACCTAACTTGTGACCTGTGAGACAAAGCGGTGTGCCATTTTCAGAGCTTTTGGCAGCTTCGATAGACTTGCTGATGCTTGTCCTGAACAGCATTTCGCCGTACTTTTCGTTGAGGGTATCAATCGCCGTCCTGCTGACCTTTGTGCGGTCAACCATTGTCGGCAGCACTCCGATGAGGTTCAGCTTCGGGTTGGTGTTTGCCTTGACGAGCTGAGTGAGTGCTTCAAGGGACTGTAAACCGTCCATACTGAATTTCTGTGTCTGTACGGGTATCAGCACCCTGTCCGCAGCGGTGAGAGCATTGATAAGGAGAGTACCCAGGGACGGCAGGCAGTCGATCAGCACGAAGTCATAACCTCCGATAAGTTCTTCCGTGAGTATCCTGCGGAGAATATGCTCCTTAGAGATCATCGTGACCATGAGCGTTTCCGCATTAGCGAGGTTGATGTCGGAGGGAATGTAGTCCACTCCTGCGGTATCGCTGTGACGGATCGCTTTCTGAGCTGTCTCCGCCGTCATAGGTGTTCCTGCGTGGAATGACATGATAAGCTGTGTCATGGTCGGGTTGCCGTTCGGTTCATATTTCAGGTACTCGGAGAGGTTCGCCTGTGGATCGAAGTCGATGAGAAGCACCTTCTTATCGTGATTCAGAGCAAGGCAAGCTCCGAGATTATAGGCTGTGGTGGATTTGCCCACACCGCCTTTCTGATTGCTAATTGCGATGATAGTCGTTTCCATTTTCTTATCCTCCTGTGATTTCGGCTCAGAACAGCGGATCGTCCGGTGTTCCTGCGTAGGGATTGCCGTTGTCGGTCGGTGCGGTGTTCTCACGCTTCTTACCGCCTGAGAAGTGAATCTCCTCGACCTTGACTTCGATAGAAGAACGCTTCTGACCGTCCTTTTCGTAGCGGTTGTTGTGGACAGAGCCGACGAGTGTTACCATATCGCCCTTGCCGAACCAATCGACGATCACATCGGCGTTGCGGTTCCAGGCGGTGCAGGGGAAGAAGTCTGTCTCGGCAGTCTCCTCACCCTTACGCTTCGGGCGGTCGCAGGCGATAGTGAACTTGCAGAGGCGGTTCTCGCCAATACTCTTGATTTCGGGATCGGCAGTCAATCTGCCTGAGACTAAGAATTTGTTTAACATAGGTATTTACCTTCCTTTCGTGGTTTCGGGTTTCTGTGTTTCTGTTGTGCTTTTATTATACTTGACTTTACACCCAATGTCAAGTATAATTTTCTG
>JAGBLA010000036.1 GCA_017635675.1 Ruminiclostridium sp. | reverse complement strand
TAATGTCGCAGGCGGATTAGCACCGGTACTCACAACAGGGGAATATATCACGGAGGAATTGATCGACACATATGCAAACAGGATGAAAGCATTAAATTTAAACGTAGATACGGTAATAATCCTCTCAGATAATTTAGGGTTCTATCCTTGTGATGGAAAAGGTATGCATGGTTGTGCTAATCATCATGAGTTTGCTTATATCGATTACTGGGCAACGCTACAAAAAGGAAAGGTGCGCCAAAGAGGAGAAGATGATTGGTTGAACGCATATAGCACCGGTTGACGCGGCAGATTTTGTGTGCGTTTTTGTAATAAACTATAATATGTATCAAGCCCGTATTTTGCGGGCTTGTTTCTTTATTCGCCGTCGGTATCGTCGGTTTACGGCTTTTCGTCAGGACGATTGACAAATGCACGGCATTTTGCTATAATCATATAAAATCACGATGTTCGCTGAACCGTAATATTCTGCTGATAAAGGGAGTCTGAGATGAATATGAAAAGAACGATCGCCGCGTTATGCGTGTTTTCGCTGCTGGCTGTATCGGGGTGCGGCTCATCCGGTCCTGCACCGGAAAGCGCTGCATTGCCCGTAACGGCAGATAATACGACAAGCGCAGCCGAGACAAATATAGGCACTCCCGAGACACAGATCTCGGAGACTTATGAAGAACAGACCGAAGACGATAACGCAGCGGAAATGCCGGAACTCCCGCCGATACCCGATGACGTCTCCACAGGCAAGCCGTGGATGGACGGCTCTTTGGTCGGCAATGTCACGGCAGATACAGAGACTTCCCCCGCCGAGGATTACTACACTTGGGTGAACAAGGACTGGCTGGTATCGACGGAGCTTCCCGAGGGTATGGATGAACTCATGCCGAATCTTCTTGCCGAAAGCAGAGAGAAAGTAAAGACTGCACTTGAAAGCGAACTGCTCTCCGGTCACGATGCAAGACAGGCACAGCTTCTGTTCCGCGCTTTTTCCGATACTGAAGCCCGTGACGCGGCAGGCTGTGACCCGGCTAAAAAGGTCATCGACGATATCCGTTCGATATCAGGCATAGACGAGCTCAGCGCCTTTCTTCTTGATACTGAACGCAGCGCCGGCGTTCCCACGCTGATAAGACTGACCTGCATCCCCGACTATGACGAACACCGCTGGATCGCGAAGGCAGATACTTCAAGACCTACTTTCGGCGCAAGCGGGAAAACATACGGCATGAACGCCGAAAATACGGATCATGACAGTGAGATCTACAAGAAGCGTTCAGAACTCGTGAAAAACATACTGACCCGTGCGGGCTTCACAGAGGAAGAAGCGGAAGCCGCGTTTGAAAGCCGTCTCCAGCTGGAAAAGGAGATGCTTAAGATATGCGCTGAAATACCGGAAGAACGGAAAGCTGCACAAATGCTGGACATGGACGGTATCGAAAGTCTCGTCGGGAGCTTTCCGGTGCGCGCTCTCGCCGAAACTTACGGCTACGGAAAAGTGAGCGGGTTCAAGGTAAGCTCCCCCGATGATCTGATCGCCGCCGGGCAGATATACACAGAGGAACATCTTGACGAGCTGCGCAATTACCTGATCTGCGGCTATGCCATCGAAGCGGGAAGCTGGCTTGACTCCGAAGCTTTTGACGCATGGGCGGCGGACTACTACGTTTACTACGGTGATGAAATTTTCATAGACCCGCAAAGAAACAAGAGCATTGGCGAAACAGCGTTCAACCTGACTATCAAGGCTCTTCCTACGCCGGTAGGACGTGTTTACGCGGAAGCGTATGCTCTTGAACACGTAAAGGAGTTCATCACCGGTCTTGCCCATGACGCAGTTGAATCACACAAGAAGAACATCAATTCATGCGAGTGGCTCTCCGATACATCAAAAAAGCGCCTTACCGACAAGCTTGACTCCGTTACGCTCAATCTTGTTTATCCCGATAACTGGGAGGACTTCTCCGGGCTCGATCTTGACGGGCTCGATTACTACGGAATGAGACGGGCGGTATGGCTTCACAACACAAAACGCGCCGCTCCTCTTGCGGGTACAGAGTTCGGTCCGGAGCTATGGATCGATTCTTCCCTCATCGGTGGAGCCGGCAGCTATACAACATTCACCAACAGCTTTGTTGCGGACGCGTGCTGGTTTGAAAACGACGTTTCACTCTATGAGGCGGGCGAGATCACATACGAGGAATTTCTGGGCGGTTTTTCGGGCTATCTTCTTTTCCATGAGCTGGGTCATGTCCTCGACAGGGGTAACATTTACTACGACGCAGCCGGGAACTATATCGAAGATACTCTGCTGGAGACCGCCGATCTCGAAGAGTACGAACGGCGTGTCGGAAAGCTCGAAAAGTACCTCGACGGCATTACGATATGGGAAGGTCAGCATATCATCGGAGAAATCTGCCTGAACGAGGCGCAGGCAGAGCACTCGGCGATGCAGGCTCGGCTCCTGTATGCGTCAGAGCATGAGGATTTTGATTACCGGACGTTTTTTGAGACCCGCACAAAGAACTATGCGATGCTCCGCACGCCGGAGCAAGAGCTGAAACGTATTATGGGCGCGGACAGACACCCGACCGAATATATCGAAGTAAATGTCACTTTCCAGCAGTTTGATGAGTTCCTTCAGACATACGGCATTAAAGAGGGTGACAAAATGTACCTTGCACCGGAGGATCGTGTCCTCGTCTGGTGAGCATAAAAGAACAGCACAAAGTATCATACAAGGTACGTCATGAGTGTTTTAAAAGATCCTGTCAAGGATCATGATAACAGCGAACAGGTAAGTATGAGATGATAATAAAGTAATGGCGCTCCAACTCTCTCTTATCATAAGGGAGCGGTGGTAACCGTTATTAAATTCTACTAAAATATTGACATAGTACATAAATTGTGATATAATGCCTCGAAAAAACGAAAGAGTTGGTCTGATTGAGTACTGTCAACACCAAAGCATTTCCGTTGCTTCCGCTGTTCCTGCCGATGCGGGAACGATCAGCGGTTATGCGGTCAATGGCACTGCAAGCACGACCGGAACTGTGACAGCGAGCAATGCGGCGGTAAGTGCGGAAGAACTTGTCACTGCGACGTTAAGCGGCGGCGAGCCAAACGACACAATAACCGTTCCCGTGAAGATAACCGCACAGAATTATGATTGTACGATAAATGTTGTGGTAACTCTGACAGAGCTTGCTGACCCCGTATTCACTGCTCCGTCAGCAAAAAACACTGACGTACAACGGCAGTGCGCAGGAACTTGTAACTGCGGGAATCGTCACAACAGGCGGTACAATGCAGTACAGCACTGACGGCGCAAGCTGGAGCACAACCGTTCCGACAGGCACGAATGCGGACAGCTACACGGTTTACTACAAAATTGATGAAACTGATGAAGTAAACGGTGTTACATCAACACCCGTGAATGTTTCGATAGCAAGAAAGGCTGCTGTTGTTACAGCAGACAACAAGAACCGCACGACCTTGGAAATCGACCCGGAACTTACCGCGACGGTAACAGGACTTGTGGGCAGCGATACCGTAAACTACACGCTCTCCCGTGCTGCCGGTGAAGATGTTGGCACTTACACGATAACTCCGGGCGGCGATACCGAACAGGGCAACTACACGGTAACGTATCAGACAGGTACATTTACCATAACCGAGGGCGTGATAGCAGTTTCGGGAATCACGCTCAACAAAACAAGTACAACACTTACTGTCGGCGGTTCCGAAACTCTGACAGCAACTGTTCTTCCCGCTGATGCGACCGATAAGACGGTGACATGGACTACAAGCAATCGTAATGTTGCAGTTGTGGCAAACGGTGTAGTCACTGCGACCGGAGTCGGCACAGCAACTGTCACCGCAAAGGCAGGAGACAAAACAGCGTCCTGCACAGTAACAGTCAGCTATTCCGGCGGCGGAAATAACGGCGGTGGCAGCTATACACCTGTTATCCCGTACTATCCGACAGGCGGCTCGATGATAACAAACACAAACGAACCGAAGATCGAGGACGGCAGCGGAGCTTCCGGCTGGGGCAATATAGCTTCCGAGATCGGTAAAATTCCCGCTGGTGGAAGCGTTACTGTTGATATGAACGGTACAACTACTGTTCCGACAAACGTGCTGAACGCACTCAAGGGTAAGGACGTTGATCTCGTGCTCGATATGGGCGGCGGTATCACTTGGACGATCAACGGCAAGGACATTTCGTCCGTTTCCGGCAGCATCGACCTCGGAGTGAAGCTCGGAACGTCGAGTATTCCCGTCGAAGTCAGGAACAACTTGACCGGCGAGCATTACAGCACAACTATCCACCTCAACCACAGCGGAAAGTTCGGCTTCAAGGCGGTAATGACACTTCCGCTCCGCAAGCAGGATGCGGGACTATACTCTAATCTGTACTATTATAACCCGTCAAAGAAAGTGCTTGAATTTGTAAGCAGCGCGAAGATCGACAAGAACGGCAATGCGGAACTCGACTTCAACCACGCTTCCGATTACGCGATAGTCATTGTTGATCACCCGCTGGGCGGCAGAGATGTGACTGCAAAAACGACCGGAAACAAGGTAAAGCTGACTTGGGACGCTGCACCCTGATATTGTATAATAAAACTTGACACAATCCAAGCAAACAAAGTATAATAAAAAACAAAGGAGCGTGTCAAAATGGGAACAACAAAACAATACGATGAAGAATTCAAAAAGCAGGCAATAAAGCTTGCGAAAGAGGTCG
>JAGBLA010000035.1 GCA_017635675.1 Ruminiclostridium sp. | reverse complement strand
TAAATGAAACCGCCAAGTCTGTTTTTATTGCAAGATTCCTGTATGGCGGGCAGAACATAACCGAACAAATATGAACAACGCCTGCGAGGTCAGTCCTCTGCGGGCGTTTTGTTAGTAACAGTATTCACCACAGCTTATTGATAACCTTATTTTATGTCATTCTTTGCTCTGAATTGTGAGAAACTGGCGGTTTAAACAGCACGAGTGAATGCAGCCGAGATAAGCGCGTGAAATTTTCTGGCTGTTGCAGCTGAAACAGACTTGCGCTTGACCGGCTCGAATGACTTTTTGTAGTTCAGCCCCATAACCTCGGTTATGGCTTTGGCGCATCTGACATTGACCGGCTTCCGTAAAGCATAGTCCTGATTGTGGCAAGCCCGACTTCGTTTTTTTATGAAAATGTCGATCTGATTCATACGCTTTTTATTGTCCCGCTGATCGTTACAGCCTGTGGGATAATAATTATATAACAGCATTTTCATAAATTGTGCATCTGCCGTTTCGGTGCAAATTCCGGACAGAATACTCCGACAGCTGCGGAGCCGCTGCTTTGCGGAACGGAAAAACGCTTGAGCACGGCTTGTCAATTGGCAATATCACCAAAAAATGACGAAAAATTTAGTTTTTTTTTTGCAAATTGACAACAGTGACATAATGTGGTAAAATATAAATGATGTAAAGGTTAAAGGCAACCGTACGTTGCCTTACCGTTCATATCAAATATATTTTGTTAAGGAGAACTCATTATGGCAAAAGTAGTTGAACTCAGCGCAGCACTCAAAAACAATCCCGAGGCTGCAAAGCTCCTCGTACCCTCTGCAAGATTTGAGATCTATCTCGATCTTACCGGCGACGGAAAAGCAAACTTAGGTCTTATCGACTCGAGCTGCGACCTGACAGGAAATGGAAACCTTGATACATACGCAGTTGATCTCGGCAACGACGGCGAGTTTGATCTTTACCTCAGAGATAACGACGGCAACATGGTAGCCGATGAGATCGTTTATTTCAAGGACGGCGAGAAAGAGCCCCTTCTGGTCACACATCCCGAAAAGTCCGGCAATATGATCGAAGCCGCACTTGCAGCACCGTCAAAGAAGCTCCTCGGCGCGATAGCTGAACTGGCACAGGGCAAGATCGCGGCAGATGATTTCAAGAAGAACATGGGCGCTTGGCATGAAGAGGCTCGTGCGGCTCTTAAGGCTCTGTTTGATGCTTATCAGAAGAGCAAGAAGTGATGACCGTTTGATACGGCTGCATTGATCTAAGGTTATAATTTTTATTAATTATAATAAACTATTTAAAATTCGGAGGAAGCTCAAATGGCAACAATCACAGAATTCAAAAGCTTACTTGTCAAGAACCCGGATATCGCTAAGCTGATAATTCCGTCCGCAAGATATGAGATCTATATGGATCTTAACGGCGACGGAAAGGCTGATTTCGCTTTCATCGATTCAAGCTGCAGCCTCGAAGGCAAGGGCGATGCCGATACATTTGCTATAGACCTCGGCGGTGACGGTGAGTTCGATCTTTACCTCAAGGACAGCGACGGCAACTTTATACCCGATGAGATCGTTTATTTTGAGGACGGCAAGTCCAAGGTGAATGCTACAAGCGCTCCCGAACACAGAGCTATAATCGAGCAGTTCCTTGAAGAACCCGCTAAGAGCTTAGTTCAGGCTTTAGCTCCGCTCGCTACCGGTTCGATAAGCGCAGATGACTTCGTAAAGAGCATGAAGGCATACATAGACGCTACCATGAGCGCTCTCAAGAAGCTCGGTGAGGCTGCCGGAAAGTAATTGTAATTAATAATAATTTATTTAAAATTGGAGGATATTTAAAATGGCAAGTGTAGTAGAACTGAAAAATATGCTTTGTAAGAACGCTGAGATCGCTCCCCTGATCGTTCCGTCCGCAAGATTTGAGATCTTTATCGATCTTAACGGCGACGGAAAGGCTGATTTTGCTTTCATTGACTCAAGCTGCGACCTTACAGGCAAAGGCAAGGTAGATACATTCGCTATCGACCTCGGCAAGGACGGAGAATTTGACCTTTACCTCAAAGACAGTGACGGCAACTGGGTTCCGGATGAGATCTATTACTTTGAGGACGGCAAGACCGAGCTGAACGCAAAGAGCGATGAGACCCACCATAAGATCATCGAGAAGCACCTGAAGAAGCCCGCAGGCATAATCGTTAAGGCTATGACTCCGCTTGTATTCGGCAAATGCAAGGCTGAAGATTTCAAGGCTAACATGAAGAGCTACATAGACGGTGTACTGGCTGCATTGGCTGAGCTTGGCAAGGCAGCCGGAAAGTAATTGTTCCCCGTAAGGTCATGTCTGCGGTATCCCGCAGACATGACTTGATCGTTCGTTCCTGTTATACCGACGGTAAATTCGCGTTGAAGCGGGATCCTCGATCTGAACAACAAGAGCAGGACGAAAACCACAGCAAAGCGGCTGTCGTCCTGCTTTCTTGCTTATCATAAGAATAAAGGGCATTGTAAGGCTTTACACTGTGCTCTGAGATGAAATACAGGAGACGAAAAACTCATGGATAAAAAGAAGAAGAATAAGTTCAGGTATTGGTTTGACAATCAGATGGCAATGGGTACTCCGGCACTCATAAAGCTGTTTACCATAGTGACTGTCGTTGTGGTGCTTATTGTCGGTCTGCTGGTCTGCATCGCCGGATATAATCTCTGGCAGGGTATTTTTATAAGCATCACCCACCTTATGGATCCCGGAACTGTCGGAGGCGATGACCCGGACGATTTCATATACGTGGCGGGTATGCTGCTCGTGACATTCTTCGGTATATTCCTTACAAGTACCCTCACCGGTATCATCTGCAACGCTATCGACGAAAAGGTAGCCGATCTTCGGCGCGGAAAGTCCCCGGTAGTTGAAAAGGGACACGTTATAGTGCTGGGTACGGCGGACGGTATCTACACTATCATCTCCGAGCTTATAGAAGCCAACTCGAACCATAAACGCGAAGCTCTCGTCATAATGGACGACAAGGAGCCGAAAGACGAAATGGACGACAAGATCAACGCCCGTTTCCCCGACAAAAAGACTACACAGATAATCTGCCGCAGCGGAAGCATCACAAGTGCTACCGACCTTGAAGTCTGCGGTTTTGATACCTGCATGAGCGTTATCATAAACGCCGATTCGGACGCCGAAACGCTCAAATCCATACTTGTTGTTGTCAATCTTCTCAAAAAGTACGAAAACAAAGATGCTTACATCACCGCCGTCATCCGCAACGAGCAGAACAAGGAAGCTGCCGAGCTTGCGGGAGAGGGTTATGTTGAAGTCCTCAGCTATGAGGACGTTATGTGCAGAATAGTCGCGCATACCGGACGTTATACCGGTCTGTCGCTTGTATATACCGATCTTTTCGATATGGACGGAAGTGAGTTCTATATCGAGGAACACCCCGATTCCGAGGGAAAGACGATCGCGGAGCTGAACCGCTATTTCCCGGAATCTATTGCCGCGGGCTTTGTTACCGCAGAGGGTGAGATACTGCTCAACCCCGAGCCGGACAGAAAAGCCGCAAAGGGCGACCGCATCATACTCTTCGCGGAGGACGACGGCGTGAGCAAAATGGATCCCGCGCCCGCGCCTATACGCGAAGATATCATCGTCAAGGAGTATGTGAAGGAGCCGCCGGCAAAGACCAATATGCTCATACTCGGTTACAGCGCTAAGCTCAAACGCATACTTCTCGAAGAGGATAATTATATTGCACCCGGCTCCACAATGACGCTGGCACTGCCGCCGGAGCAGTCGGAGCATATCGCCGAGTTCGACGATATCAAGTTCCGCAACATAACGCTTCGCATCGAGGAGTGCAATATTTATGACCGTAATGTTCTTGAAAAGTTCCTTGTGCCGGAAATGCGGGTTCTCGTAATGGCGGAGGAAGAGGAGGGACTTGATGACGAGATCGCGGAGCAGCGCGATTCCAAGATCCTTATGATCCTGCTGCACCTTCGCTACCTGTCCGAAACAAAGCACCTGAGACTCAACGTTACCTGCGAGATGCTCCGTGTGGAGGATCAGGAAGTCGCACAGTACGCGAATGTAAACGACTTTATCGTAAGCAAGAACTTAACGAGCCTTATCGTTACGCAGATATGTCAGCAGAGAGAGCTGAAACAGATCTTTGAAGAGCTGCTCAGAGAAGAAGGGTCGGAGGTATATGTCCGTCCTGCGAAGAATTACATAGTTCCCGGCAGTAAGACCGATATCTACACCGCCTGCGAAGCCGCGGCAAGACAGCGCGAGGTGCTTATCGGATATCGTCTGACAGATCCGGAGACGGGCGAAATGGAAATGATAACAAATCCGCCCAAATCGCGTGAGATCACATTCGGAGAAAAGGATTGCTTAGTGGTCATCTCGCTCAATTAAGTACAGAAAGCCTTAGACCGCAACGGATTGCATGAAAGGGTGATAGTTATGAAAAAAACAAGAAACAGAGTATTATGTGTATTTTTATCGCTGTGCATGGTGATATCGTGCATGGTAGCAGTGAACGTGTCGGCGGGGGCGGCTACAGCAGTTCCGGCTAACGGCAGTGCTGCCGACGACGGTGGGAAATATTATGTAGGCTTTACTAATGTTACCGGCTCCGGGGCAGTTGAAACGTTCAATATTAACGCAAACAGTCTGGTTGACGGGTATGGCGATGCCAGTCATAAGTTTTGCTGGCGTTTTGATACCAACACGGTCATTGTCGATTTCGAGAGTTCTGCACCTTTTGTTCCGAAAAAGTACTATCTGAGGACAGCGGACGGCGCAGCGGGCGGTTATCCGGACAGAAATCCGAAAGACTGGAATATCTACGGAAAGCTTTCAGCCACAGATGAATGGACTGCTATAGCTTCGGTAACAAATGATACGACAATGGAGGCGGTAAATTATCAGTCGTATGAGTTTGATTTTACAAATCCGAGCAATAAAGCGTTTAAATATTTCAGATTTGAGGTCACAGACGTCAGCGGCACAGACCCGCGCGACGGTTGGGAAGGACGAAAGCTTCTTGAGCTTTCCGAACTTTATATGTCGGGGACACCTGCCCCCGCCGCAGCGGACGATATTCCGTTCACCTTTAACGATAGCGGAAATTATCAAGGTGTTTCTGAATATAGATTTGGTTCATTCGCAGAACGGTGGAATAATATAACAAAAATCGAAGTGCTCATAGATATGGAGAAAATTACGGGCTGGGGAGGACAAGTTTTTTACGCTAAAGGTACTGCGGAAAGCGACAGGCATTCTGCTATGTTTGACAGCACACCGGGTATTAAAAAGTACACCGCCGGTGAGGGAACCATAGAGGGCGTTGATTTTGCAGGCATACAGCTTGTAGGTATGGGAAGATTGCTTGCTTACACTGTTACATTTAGTGAAGGTGACCCCATTACAGCCGGCGACTGGAACATACCAGAGGTCACACCGCCCGATGCCAAAACCGGGCTTACTGCAACAAGCACTGCACAGACCCTTGTAACGGCAGGTACCGTAACAGGAACAGGTACTCTTGAATACAGTCTCGATAACAGCACGTGGAGTACAGAATTACCAACGGGAACTGATGCCGGTGATTATACGGTTTATTACAGAGTAAGATATGGTACAAGCTATTATGTACCTTTATACAACGGTATTTCTGTCACAATAGGTGCGGCTCCTGTCGCAAAGGTAGGCGATACGGAGTACACCGATTTCAGCGCGGCGCTCAGTAACTGGAGCGCGGGTTCTCCGCTTACTCTCCTTGATGATGTGACAGCAGACAGCACTATCACTGTTACCGGCACAAGAGCCATTGACCTTAACGGTCATAACATCAACAGCAGCGTCCAGACTGCGATCAGTGTCAGCAGCGGTGCCGAACTGACGATAAGCGGAAGCGGAAAAATAAGCAATTTGATATTAAATCAGGGAACTTTGAATTTCAATGACGCGGAAGTATCTGCGATCACTACACAAGGCGGTCTGACTAACATCAACAGCGGAAAGATAAGTGCGCCGAGTAGCTGGACAGCGCTTAACTCAAACAATAACGGTCAGGTAAATATATCCGGAGGAACGATTTACGCGAAAAGTTGGCGTTGTGTTCATGCCAATAACGGTACTGTCAATATTTCCGGCGGTATCTTCCAGAGTAGTGTAGCCCCCTTGAGCACAGAAGGGAACGGTAAAATAATACTGTCCGGCGGATATTTCCCCGAGAACATAAACAGCGCTACTTATACGCTTGCGGACGGCTATGCGCTCGTCGACAGCGATGATACGAGCAAAGGTGCAATAATGGTGTGTGTGCCGGCTCCTGTCGCAAAGATAGGCGAAACGGAATACACCGACTTTAACGCGGCTCTCAACGCATGGACAGACGGAACTACGCTGACACTGCTTGATGATGTGACTGTAAGTAATGAATTGATCGTACCGTCCGGTACAACAAAGATTTGTCTGAACGGACATAAGCTCACTACCGGAAATCATATTAAAATAGATACCGGTAATACGCTCGAAATATACGATGAAGGCGGCGGCTCGATCGATGCGCAGTACAGGATCGGCGCTATGTTCTGGATAAACGGCGGTAAATTAACGATCAATGGCGGAACGTTCAACGGTAATGTAAGTACAGCCGGAATCGTTGATATCGCTGCTAATGCCGTGTTTACACTGAACAGCGGAAAGATCACCGGTCGATCTACCGGAAGATACGATGCCAGTGTTATCCGTTTCACAGGCAGCAACGGAACATTTACAATGACAGGCGGTGAGATATCCGGGACTACTACCCGCGGAGGTGTTACCTACTTTGAAAAAACCGATGTCACAATAAATATTTCGGGAAACGCAAAAATAACAAATAACAAGTTGGAAAGCGGTTCAACACAGAATCTGTATCTTCCCACAGGAGTTAAGATCAATATTGCCGGTGCGCTTGATAATGACGCAAATATCAGCATAACAATGCAGTCTCCCGGCGTATTCACCAACAGCAGTAACACATCTTACAACGATGAAAGCAAGTTCGTAAGCGACAATGAAAGCTATATGTCCTTCAAGAACGCTGACGGACAGTTGGAGCTGGCAGAACCAGTCCCCCTTACTGACAGCTTTATTCAGGCTATCGAAGATCAGACCTACACAGGCGAGGCGATAGAACCCGCTCTTACGGTAAAGAACGGCGACACGGTTCTTACAGCCGATACGGACTACACAGCGGAGTATTCCGGCAACATCAATGCAGGTACCGCAACAGTAACTATCACAGGTATAGGTATTTATACCGGTACCGCACAGGCAACATTCACCATAGTTCCTGCTGTAAGCTCTGAAATAAGCGGCAGCACCGGCTCGACCTCTGTCACGGTCAGCGGTCTTGAGGAAGAGGCGCGGGCGATCCTTGAAGCGGAAGCCGGAAATTCCGTGAATTCCGTGAATGTCTCCATGCAGGTCGAGAATGCCTCGGAGAGTTCGGCGGAAGGCTCCGGTTCAATTACAGATCTCGCTCCCGATAAGAAGCTGACCTTTTATGAGATACGGGTAGAAAAAACCATAGATTCGGTCAAGACTCTGATGTCGGATACATCGAATGTCCTGGAGATAGCCGTTCCCTATGCGTACACAGGAAAACAGGGTGTGACTGCTTACCGTTATCACGGTAATAACGCTGTGGCGCTGACACAATCGGACAGCAGGGCTGACGGAACGTTCCGTGTCGATGAAGCAAACGGTATGGTTTATATCTACGCGAACAAGTTTTCCACCTACGCTATCGGCTACACACCGTATTACAGTATCAGCGGAAGCGCTGCTCTTGCAGGCTATACGGGAAATGTGCAGGCGAAACTGACCGCGAGCAACGGAAGTATCGCGGCAGATCTCGGAGAGGTCTCTTTAAGTGAACTGAATTTCAGCAATATGACGAAAGGCACCTATACTCTTACTCTCACATGGACAGACGGCAAAGAGAACAACATAATGATACCGATCACGTTAGATTGATATATCACAAATGCTAATTGAGGAGGTCATTTAAAATGGCAGGAACTGGAGGTTTCCAGATCGACAAAACAGAGCTGCAAAGACTTATGCGTGAGCAGGGAGTCGAGTTCGAGGAAGAAAAGAGTAAAAAAGAACCGCTGACAGCAAAGAAAAAGGTTCTGCGCACGATAGAGATAGTTGTCGCGGTCGCTTATTGTGCGTTGCTGCTGCTGGGAAAGTATATCTTTCCTGAGGACAACGAGTTCTGGCGCAGCGCGAATATTTTTTCAGGCGCGGAGGTATATAACGTACTTATCCGTATCGCAAGCCTTGCGATACTGACGCTGAGTGCGAGTACGCTGCTGCGGTTCATCATCGGCAGGGCGGCTGAAAACAGCGCTCTTACGAAGCGCACAGGCAAGGCTATTATAGAACTGCTGTCGAATTTTGTCAAGTATGCGGCAGTGCTTGTGCTGATTTTCCTTATATTGAGTGCGATGGGCGTAGATACGGCGGAGCTTCTGGCGGGTCTCGGTATTCTGAGCCTTATCCTCGGTCTCGGTGTGACAAGTCTTGTGGAGGACGTTGTTGCGGGTATATTCATCATAGGTGAGCGGCTTTTCGATGTCGGCGACATCGTTGTTGTGAACGATTTCCGCGGTACGATACTTTCTATCGGCATACGTTCCACGCAGATACAGGACGACGGCGGAGATATAATGATATTGCGGAATTCCACCATAGAATCGCTGGTAAATATGACTAACCGTCTGTCATACGCGGTCTGCGACATACCGGTACGCCCCGATATGCCGTTTGAAATGGTAGAAAATGTGTTTAAGAACGCTGATTTTTCATATCTGAGAGAACGCTATCCCGAGATCGAAAAAGGACCGTTCTATCTCGGTCTGTCCGAGATCACTGATAAAGGTGTTCAGCTCGTAACGTTTGTGGCTATCTGCCAGGAAAATACTAAATATTGGATACAGAGGATCGTCAACCGTGAAGTGAAGCTGCTGTGTGACCAGCACGATATAAAACTTGGCGAAACCGGTGATGACGATGATTAATACCTGAATCCGTGAAATTCAAGCACGCACAAACCTCTGAACGAGACCAAGAAAAGTATAAGCCCAAGCATTGCTTTTGCTGACCGCCAGGAAGAGCCTGCGCGCGTGTTTAGTAAGATGACCTGCAAAGTGTATCACGT
>JAGBLA010000034.1 GCA_017635675.1 Ruminiclostridium sp. | reverse complement strand
TACCCGAACAGAGATATCGTGATGTTCTAAAAATGGCGACCGCAATGACAGACGATCATGCAGCGTATTTGTTGCTCGGTATCGAAGATCAGTCGGAAATCCATAATGCTATGCCCGTAAAAAATATGTTTTATGATGCGGTACAGTATGTGAAGCAGGTCGAATCTGCGGCAAAATCCCACAGAGCTGCCGGAGATAAGCCGGAAACCAGCGTGGATTTTCTGTCGGGATTTTACAAGACCGATAAGCTGCTGCCGGTCATTACTTTAACGATGTATTTCGGAGCGGACGAGTGGAATGCACCGAGGGATCTGCACAGTATGCTTGCAGCGGATGAGAGTATTTTAAAGTTTGTGGATAACTACCGCATACATCTCATCGCTCCCGCGGATATAGCGGATGAGGATTTTGCGAAGTTTCGTACAGAGCTTAATCTTGCACTAAAGTATGTGAAATACTCCAAAAATAAGAATAAATTAAGTTGTATGTTACAGGAAGACACAGCATATCGCAAGGTTTCGCGTAAAACAGCCGATATGCTGAATATCGTGACTAATTCAGGTCTGCACTATGCAGAAGGAAAGGAGAGTGTTGATATGTGCGAAGCTATTGAAGGAATCAGGAATGATGCCAGAGAAGAAGGCAGAGAAGAAGGCAGAGCGGAAGGCATTGAAATAGGCGTTTTAAAAACATTGGCCGATCTTGTTAGGGATGGCACTCTGACATTAGCCGGTGCCGCCACACGAGCCAAACTGTCAGTCCCCGAATTCGAGGTAAGATCCGGATTAAAGGCTTGAATAAGCCGATGTAAATGCTCTTCAATGATAAAGAAACCATTCGCCGTTATGGGCAATACGACTAAAGGAGTTTTTCCTAAACAATTAGTTTATGATATCACAGTGTGCAAAAAGGCTTCGGATCGTTTGTGTTAAACATGTCGAAGCCTTTTATTCTGTAATAGAATGCTCGATGTAATGACAACCGAATAATACGACCCGGATGAGTATGATAATATTACTCAGCCGGGTCTTTTTCGTTTATTTACGTCGTTCGATCGCATTCGCTTCGGCGAGATAACGGTCGTTGTACTTGCGGTCGATATCGTCATAGGGCTCGTCGCTTATATCGTACACATATATATCATAATGCACCGTGTCGTCGAGCATTGTGTATTCGGGGACTCTCGGTTCCGAGTCACCGGGACCCATTTTCTTTACCCATCGCCAGAAATCAAGCGCGATCATAAGCTTCGGCAGTCCGTCCTTGTAGCAGTAGAAATGCGGGTCTTGGTACTCGGTCGAGATCATGCTGAATGTGTATCCTTCAAGATTATCCCCGTCATTATTATGCAGCCACTCCAATATGTCACCATACTCGTTTGCGTATTTACCGCAATTCCCGACATTTTTCCGGAGCAGCTCCCATTCGTCCGCGTTTGTGTTGAAACGCTCGGTATAGTGTTTCGCGTCGTCGGGAAATGAAGAGCCGCTGAGCGGAGGACCAAGTTCATTTTCTGAGAAGATATGGAAGCCCTCTCTTAAAACAAGCTCGTCTATATTCTCATCGGACACACCGGACTGGACAAAAATCCCGCTCAGCCAGCCCCCTTCGTCACAGATAGCATATGGTGCGATGTATGTAACGCTTTCGGGAACCCTATAATAATACTCCGCTGCGTTCCCTATCGCGATTATGTAATTGTTAATCTCGGACGTAAAGTACGGGACATAACAGAGCTTCGTCATATCCCTGCTGAAAAGGCAGCCGTTGTCAATGGTGAAAAAGCTGTTGTTTTCATCAAGGTCTATTATTTCACAAGAGTGTCCGCTTGTGGTCTTTCCGACATTCACGTCATTGCAGTCCGGAGGAATGTAGAGCGTGCGCGTGTCGGCATTATACACCGCGTCCGTCGATGTCGAGAGGATATCCGCGGAATAACCCGAATAATCCGAGCCGCTGTACGCGAAGTGCATTTCGATATCGGTCAGCACGACCTCCGCTTCCGCGCTCACACCGTCGCCGAGCAGAGGGTCTATTATTTCCTCCGGATAGCTTCCAATCTTAAAATACACGGTCGGCTCGATGTCCTTGCCGTCATAGCTTGTGATATTTCTGTCAAGCACCGGAAGTCCCGCTTCTCTGAGTGAGCTCTGATAAGGAATGAACATCAGAGCGCCGCCGATAACGGGATAAAACTCGTCGTCCTCGGTTTTGCCGCGGTGCAGTATTCCTTTCAGCTTTATCCGTCCGTCGAACCTTGCTTTGAAGTTGCACGGCTCGTATTCGTCACCGTCCTTGTCATATACGGTTACAGCCTCGATCAGCGTAAGTCCGGCTGCCGTATCTCCGACATACAGCGGTGTTCGTCCGACTTCGGCAGGATCGCTCCCGCAGCCGATATATCCGGCAGTCCCGGCTATGTGATCGGTCAGGAAGTATGTCACACCCTCGCGCTGCGGCGGTTCTTCGCGGAATACCGTGAAACGCAGAACGCCCGCCTGCCGCTCCCAGTTTTCATCCCAATAGATACCGTACATCGCATTGTTCCGGTGCACCATACGATACTCCTCAAATGATACCGGCGTCGTCTCATTTACCGGCATAATGGTCTCGTTCTCAATATCGAGCGCAAATGGGTCATAGCCCGTGACATCAAGCACCGCGTAACCGCCGCAGAAATATGACTTCCACAATCGCGTAGGCTCGGACTTTGACTCGGATAGGTACTCGTCGGGTAAATGCGTCATATCGAAGGTCTTTGTACTGCCGTCCGTATTGCTGATTATATTGACTGCTTTAAGGTCGTCATCATCGTCATAGACGGCAACAGTTCTGTATGCACCTTTCTTATCGACGGGATCATATTCTTCCGTAAGCACGCCCCCGCACTCGCCCTTTATGTC
>JAGBLA010000033.1 GCA_017635675.1 Ruminiclostridium sp. | reverse complement strand
GGGTTCATCAAAGTGATACCCGCCCCATTTAAAGTCTTTAGCTTGTTCTGGCTCTTTTGCGTTGTTCTCAGCAAGAAATCTTACCATTTCACCTCTTGCCATTTTGCAGTAAACACCTTTCTGAACGACCTTATCCTCATTGGGTAATGATACGATATCGTGTTGCAGAGGCTTGTTGTCAATAGGATCGTGGAATAAATGCTGTTTTGCTTACCCCGGATATGAGCCATTTATTTTCAGAATTTGGCGAAAAGCTATTGCAAGACGTTATCAAATGTGATATAATATATGAAACCAATATCACAAGGAGAGGCACTATGAATATTTCTGAATTTGCAAAGGAAGCGGGCGTGTCGGTATCGGCTGTGAGCCGTTACTTCAATGACGGTTATCTGTCAGACGACAAAAGAGCCGTTATCGAAGCAGCTATCGAACGGACCGGCTATGTTCCCAGCTATTCCGCCCGTACTGTCCGCACAAAGGTAACAAAGCTCGTCGGCGTTATTCTTCCGAAGCTGTCCAGTGAAAGTATCTCCCGCGTCACGGAGGGCATAAGTGAGGTGCTCGACAAGGAGGGTTTCGAGCTTTTGCTTGTGAATACCGCTAATGATCACAACCGCGAGATAAGTTCGCTTGAACTTTTCCGGCAGAACCGTGTTGACGGAGTTATACTGCTTGCAAGCGTTTTTACCGAGCTTCACAGGAGCGTACTTTCTAAGATGCACGTTCCCGTGGTCATCGTAGGTCAGCAGCTCGGCGGTTTCAACTGCGTCTGCCATAACGATATGGGTGCAGCTTATGCAATGACGAGCCTTATGCTTGAAAAAGGCGCGAAACTCCCCGCGTTTATCGGTGCAAATCCCGATGACAATGCGGCGGGAAGAGACAGGCGGCTCGGATATGAAAAGGCTCTTGCCGATCACGGATATACTCCGGATCCGAAGTACATCGAGATAGCGAAGTTCAATATGGATTCCGGCTACGAGAAAGCGAAGAGATTGTTCAGCGGGAGAAAGATGCCGGACTGCCTGTTTTGTGCGACCGATAACATAGCTGCCGGTGCAATGCTGTACTGCCGCGAACAGGGTATAAAGATACCGGATGAGGTAATGATCGGCGCTGTGGGGGATTCGAGAATGGGCAAAGTGCTGTTTACTCCGCTTAGCTCTGTGCATCTGCACTACAAGACCGCCGGCAGAGAAGGCGCAAAAATGGTGCTCTCTGAAATGCGCGACAGCAGCGATGTCAGACGCATTTTACAGCTCGAATTCGATTTGATAGAGCGTGATTCTACGGCGCGAAAATGTGAAACTGTGTGAAACCCACTGAATTTTATATGGTTATTCTCGCAATATGTCAATGGACTTTTCCTGACGTGGATGCTATAATTATACCAAGATGTGAAAACAATATCACAATTTGTATGAAAATCAGCCTGGCAACAAATCATTAAGGAGGGTTCTGTATGGACTACTACAAGTGCGCATCGGAAATTCTCGATGCAATAGGCGGCAAGGATAACCTCGCAAGTGCGGCACACTGTGCTACACGTCTGAGACTGGTCATAGCGGACAACGGCAAGGTGAAAAAGTCGGTGCTTGAAAACATCGACGGCGTAAAGGGCGTATTCGAGGCTGCGGGACAGCTTCAGGTCATCATCGGCACAGGTACGGTGAACAAGGTGTATGATGAGTTCATCAAGCTTGCAGGGGTTGAAGCGGCATCGAAGGACGATGTGAAGAAAGCTGCCGCTGCAAAGGCTCCGTGGTACAAGAGAGCTATCAAGACTCTCGGCGACATCTTCGTTCCGATAATCCCGGCGATCGTTGCAACAGGTCTGCTTTGCGGACTTCTCGGCGGCCTTTCAAAGGCATTCCCGGATATGGCGGGAAGCGACCTGTTCAATCTGCTTGACATATTCTCGAACGCGGCACTTACATTCCTGCCAATACTCATAGCCGTAAGCGCGGCAAAGATATTCGGCGCAAACATCTACCTCGGCGCGGTCATCGGTATGATAATGATACACCCGAGTCTCGTGAACGCATGGTCTGTCGGAGACGGTACCGACCTGCCTACGCTCTGGTCATGGTTCGGTCTGTGGGATATCCACGCGACCGGTTATCAGGGTCACGTTATTCCCGTAGTCATCGCAGTGCTTCTGCTTTCGGTAATAGAGAAATGGCTGCACAAGCGAGTTCCCGAAATGCTCGACCTGTTCGTAACCCCTCTCGTATCGGTACTTATAACCGGATTTCTTACCATGACCGTAATAGGTCCGGTATTCTCCCAGATTGAAACATGGGTACTCGCGGGTGCTCAGTGGCTCATCTCCATTCCTTTCGGGATCGGCTCTTTCATCATGGGCGCGGCTTATGCTCCCACGGTAGTTGCGGGTGTACACCACATGTACAACGCGATCGAGCTTTCCATGCTCGCAGACAACGGCATGAACATCTGGATGCCGATAGCTACGGCTGCTAACGTCGCACAGGGCGCTGCTGCCCTTGCGGTAGGCGTAAAGACACACAACCGCAAGATAAAGTCTATGGCTCTTCCTGCTTCTCTCTCCGCGTTTATGGGCATTACCGAGCCTGCTATCTTCGGCGTGAACGTCCGCTTCGGGAAGCCGCTTATCGCCGGTATGGCAGGCGGCGCGTGCGGCGCAGCTATAGCTTCGATAATGGGCGTTTACGCGACAGCGAACGGCGTTACAGGATTGTTCGGCTTCCTTATCACGACAGAAAGCTTCCTTGGCTATCTGCTCACATTCGTTGTTGCGACAGTTGTTGCATTCGTTCTCTCGTGGATACTTTATAAGGACGCAGCCGAAGAAGCTCCGGCACCTGCGGTTGAGGCAAAACCTGCTGCGAATTACGATGATAACTGTGTATATTCTCCGCTTAAAGGCGCGGCAGTCCTTATGGCGGATGTTCCGGACGAGACATTTGCGACAGACGTTCTCGGAATGGGCGCAGCGGTAGATCCGAGCGAGGGAAAGGTAGTTGCTCCTGCTGACGGAGAAGTAAGCACACTGTTCGACACACACCACGCTATCGGTCTTACTCTTGACAACGGCATGGAAATGCTGATACACGTCGGTATAAACACCGTAGAGCTGAACGGCGAGGGCTACAAAGCTCATGTCTCAGAGGGTGACAGAGTAACACGCGGTCAGACGCTGATAACTTTCGATATCCCGCTGATAAAGAGCAAGGGCTATAAGACCATAACCCCCGTAATAATCACAAATCCCGATGATTTCAAGGATATACACAAGGCTGCGGACGGAAGCGTTGATTTCCTCGACAAGCTGATAGAAACGGCTAAGTGATAAATCATCAACTATCAAAGGCGGTGGTCAGCAAATGACTAACGATTTTCGACAGAAACTTCACCTCGAACCCGAAAAAGGCTGGCTCAACGACCCGAACGGACTGTGCTTCTTCAACGGTGAGTACCACGTTTATTTCCAGTACTCGCCGGACAGCGCAGAGGGTAAGGGGCGCAAATGCTGGGGACACTGGTGCAGCCCTGATATGCTGCACTGGAAGTTCACAGGTACGGTACTGTTCCCAGACACTCCCGACGACAGGAACGGAGCATATTCCGGCTGCGGCTTCGTAAAGGACGATACACTGTACCTTTTCTATACCGGCAATGTCAAGGAAGAGGGCGACCACGACTATATCACCTCCGGACGCGGGGCGAACGTTATTCTCGTCACCACGAAGGACGGTCACAATATGAGCGGGAAGCGCGTCCTTCTCCGCAACTCTGATTACCCGGACTACTGCTCGTGTCATGTCCGCGACCCGAAAGTTTGGGAGGAGAACGGACGATACCGCATGGTGCTGGGGGCGAGGACACTCGACGATAAGGGCTGCGTGCTGTATTACAGCTCTGATGACCTGATCCGTTGGGAATTTGACGAGGAGCTTCGCACACCGGATTCCGGCTATATGTGGGAATGCCCCGATGAGTTCACACTCGGCGGCAGGAGGTTTCTCAGCATATCGCCGCAGGGACTTCCGCACGGGAAATATTTCTCGCAGAACGTGTACAGTTCAGGGTATCTGGACGTTAACAAAGGCGTTTATACGGAATGGGACAAGGGTTTTGACTTCTACGCACCGCAGACGTTTGACGCTCCCGATGGCAGGAAGATACTGATAGGCTGGGAAGGCATAGGCGATATCCCCTACGCCAACCCGACGGTGCAGTACGGCTGGCAGCACTGTCTGACTCTGCCGAGAGAACTGACGGTCAACGAACGCGGAAATATCTGTCAGACCCCGGTAAGGGAACTTGAAAAGCTCCGCAGGAATGAAGCTCAGATAAAGAGCGGCGATACCGTAAAGACGCAGCTTCCGTTCGAGCTGTCCGGAAAGACCGGCGAAAGCTTCACGATCACATTTGAAAACATATTGAAGCTCGAATACCGGGAAGGCGAAATATCACTTGCGTTCACTTCCGACAGCGCGGGCTGCGGCAGAGATGTGAGATACGCAAAACTTGCGGAGTGCAGCGACGTTCGCATTATCGCCGATACCGCTTCCGTTGAGATATACCTGAACGGCGGCGGAACGGTGATGTCCGCGAGAATGTACCCCGCCGATACTGCGGTCAATGTTTCGGCGAGCGGCTTTGAAGGAACGATATACAGACTTGACGGGATCGAGGTGATATCCGATGAATAACATACTCACAGCTATAGGCGAAGCGCTTATCGACTTCATACCGGACAAAAGCGGCTGTGCGTTCGGCGATGTGACAGCTTTTGCGCCAAAGGTCGGCGGAGCCCCCGCGAATGTCTGCGCTGCATTCGCGCGGCTCGGCGGAAAGTCGAGACTCCTGACTCAGCTCGGCGACGACCCGTTCGGGCACAAGATAATCCATGAGCTTGAAGCTGTCGGAGTCGATACCGGCTGCATCTCCCTCACAGATAAGGCGAACACTGCCCTTGCGTTCGTGTCGCTGGCTGAGAACGGCGACAGGACATTCTCGTTTTACCGCAAGCCCTCGGCGGATATGCTTTACGATGCCGAAAGCGTGAAGGAAGAATATTTCGATGGTGTTTTCGCGCTTCACTTCTGCAGTGTCGATATCGGGAACTTCCCCATGAAGCAGGCTCACAAGCGAGCCATAGAGATAATGCGGCAGCGCGGCGGGATAGTAAGCTTCGACCCTAATCTGCGCTTTAATCTCTGGGAAAGCCGCGAAGCTCTTCAGAGCGCTGTTCGGGAGTTCATACCGATGAGCGATATAGTGAAGCTCTCTGAAGACGAGCTTGAATTCGTCACCGGAGCGAAGGATATCTCGATGGGCGCACACAACCTGTTCGGGCAGGGAGTAAAGCTTGTGCTCTACACCTGCGGGAACAAGGGCGCATACGCCTTCACCCGCAACACGCACGCCTATGCGCCGTCATACAAAGTCGATGCGGTCGATACGACGGGCGCAGGCGACGGTTTCACGGGTTCGTTCCTGTGGACGCTCAAGTATATCTGCTCCGGACGTGAAAAACTTGAGGAGATATCCACCGAAAATCTTATGGAATGTCTCGAATTTGCCAATAAATTCTGTGCCATGAGCGTACAGAAAAAGGGTGCTATAGCGTCTTATCCGACAGCGGACGAGATGCAGATAATAAATTTTTAATGCGAAAGGAAAAAACACCATGAAAGAATTTACTTACACGATCAAAGACGAAATAGGGATCCACGCAAGACCCGCCGGCAACCTCGTAAAGCTTATAAAGGGGTTTTCGAGCGCAGTTACCATTGAGAAAGAGGGCAAGCCTCCGGTAAACGGTACAGCTCTTATGAAGCTCATGAGCCTCGGCGTAAAGTGCGGCGACACCGTGAAGTTCAGCATCGACGGCGAGGACGAGGAAGCGGCTGCAAAGGCAATAGAGGAATTCATGACCGCTAATCTGTAATGAAAGGCAGGGTGACCGAGTATGACCGTTTTTCAGGGGAAGGGAGTTTACGGAGCCATAGCAATAGGCAAGGCTTCGATTTTCAGCCGCGGCGGCGCCGATGTGCGGCGCGAGAGCATAGACGATCCCGCAAAGGAACTTGAACGCGTGGAAGCAGCAAAAGCACTTGCGGCGGAGCAGCTGGAAGCGATACATGACAAGGCTCTCAAAGAGGTCGGAGAGGCAAATGCCGAGATATTCGAGATACACATAATGATGCTCGATGATGAGGATTACAACGATTCTATCCGGAATATCATCGAAACGCAGAAGGTGAATGCGGAGTACGCGGTGGCAGTGACCTCCGACAATTTCGCGGAGATGTTCGCAAATATGGACGATGCATATATGCAGGCACGTTCGGCAGATGTGAAGGACATCTCCAACCGCCTTATCGCGTGTATGGGTGCGGGCGGAGCTGCGGGCGAAAGCTCTGACGAAAAGATGATAGTCTGCGCCGATGATCTTGCCCCGAGTGAGACTGTATCGCTCGATAAGGATAAGGTGCTTGCGTTTGTTACCGCGTTCGGCTCATCAAACTCCCACACCGCAATACTTGCAAGAAATATGAATATCCCGGCTGTGATCGGCGCGGGTGAGGAATTTTTAAAGATTATTCATGACGGCGATATGCTGATAGTTGACGGTCATACGGGAGAGATATACGTTGACCCGGACGATGAAACTATACGGAAATTTACCGATAAACAGGCTGAGGATGCAAAGAAAAAGCAGCTTTTGCAGGAGATGAAAGGCAAGGAGAACATCACTCTTGACGGCACGAAGATCAACGTCTATGCCAATATTGGCGGAGTCGGAAGTATCGGCGCGGTGCTTGCCAATGATGCGGGCGGTATAGGCTTGTTCCGCAGTGAGTTCCTGTACCTCGAAAGCGAGGATTACCCCACCGAGGAACAGCAGTTCACCGCATACCGCAAGGTGCTCGAAAGTATGGCGGGAAAGAAAGTCATTATCCGAACGCTCGACATCGGTGCGGATAAGCAGATAGACTATTTCAAGCTGGATAAAGAGGATAATCCTGCTCTCGGATTCCGCGCTATCCGTATCTGCCTTACCCGTCCGGAGATATTCCGCACGCAGCTGAGAGCATTGTACAGGGCTTCCGCATTCGGCGAACTGGGGATAATGTTCCCGATGATAACCAGTGTTTCCGAGGTGGAGAAGTGCCTTGCAATGTGCGAGGAGGTAAAGAAAGAACTGCAAAACGACGGCATAAAGTACAGCGATCATGTTGAGGTCGGCATTATGATCGAAACTCCCGCTGCCGCTATTATAAGCGATAAGCTGGCTCCGCTGGTGGATTTCTTCAGCGTAGGCACCAACGACCTCACTCAGTACACTCTTGCCTGTGACCGCCAGAACGCGAAGCTCGAATCCTTCGTAGATACTCACCATGAAGCGATACTGCGGCTTATCGAGATGTCCGCGAAGAATGCTCACGCTAACGGTGCATGGATAGGTATTTGCGGCGAACTCGGCGCAGACCTGTCTCTCACCGAAACATTCCTCAGAATGGGAATAGATGAGCTTTCGGTATCTCCGCCTTATGTTCTGCCGCTCCGTGAAAAGATACGCAGTATCCGTCTGTGAGCGCTTTCATTCACAATAAGGCCGGACAACAATAGCTATATAAAAGTTTTGCCCCTGAGCGTTGTGACCCGCCCCCTGTCAAGTAGACAGCGTAAAAAACAAAAATATTCTATGTTATGACTAAAAGCAGTCTGTGCAATTTGTGCAGGCTGCTTTGTTGTTAGATACATCGTTAAAGGGTACGGTCTTCTATAAGCAACATCAGATTTAATATCATTTGGGCAGCGGATATGGGAAGGACGGTGCGACTATGATGCAGGAGATTCGGGATTGATAAAAGAAATAATCTGTAAATAATACAAAAACCTCTTGACAAGTGACCGTTCGTTCGC
>JAGBLA010000032.1 GCA_017635675.1 Ruminiclostridium sp. | reverse complement strand
TCACGCTCCCTGCGCCGCCGCTCCCGTCGTCTTCGTGGCGATACGCGCCGCAATGCTTCGTCGCCGGAATACCGGCTTCTCGCCTTGCGACGTGTCTCACCGCGCATCCGACGAACCGCGTCGCCGCATGTCGCTCAGTTCGGCGCTCGCCCCCTCGTCCCTTGCCTCACCTTCCATAAGGCGCGTTTTTCTTCGTAGCATCTGCGCTCGCCGACGTTCCGTCAGCTCGCTTAACCTTGCCCGCGCATCCCCCGGAGCGAAGCGGAGTCGCCGAAGGCGAGCTCAATGCGGGGTGCAAATCCGTCGCGCCGCCTTGGTAGGGGCGCATCTCCGAGGCGCCCGCCTCCCCGCGGCAAATCTGCCGCGATTTCGTCCGCACCGTAATCTCATGTCAAATTCCAACAGTAACAATGTCTGATTTTTGCGCGGCAGATTCGCCGCGCTGAATTTTTGATATAATACTCACATCCCGCGAGGCGAACGGTAGTTCCCCCAATGGTAGGGGCGGCACTCCGTGCCGACCGCACGCGGCGCGGGGTCATAGTCCGGAAAACGAGAGCAATCTCCGCCGGGCGCTTGTCAATGTAGCATCAACGCTACACGTCGTTCTACCGAAGTACTACCACTATTTCAAGACACGAACGGCATGTAAGCGAGGGTGCGTCCAGCTGGGCGCATTTTCTCTTCGTGTATTCGTGTCGGCCTGTGGTAGGGCAACGGTAGAATGCATGAAAGGAAATGCGCTCTTTTTCGTGCATGCGAGGCGGTCTCCGCGACGATTTATGCGCGGCAAGAATTTCCGCTTTGAATTCTCACGCGGAGACGCGGAGGTGCGGAGTTGTGGGGGCATGGTAATGGGCGATACGGCTGGACTTAACGCGGCGAAGAAAGCGAAGAAGGATGAGTTTTACACCCAGCGCGTCGATATTGAAAATGAGCTGCGGCACTACAAGTCGCACTTCAAGGGAAAGGTAGTGCTTTGCAACTGCGATGATCCGCGAGAAAGCGAGTTCTTCAAGTATTTTACGGAGAACTTTGAGAAGTTGGGGTTAAAACGACTTGTTGCTACATGCTACAAGAGCCAAGATGTTGATTTGTTTTCGCAGGGTGAGTGCGAGCGGGCTGTCTATCAAATATACGAGGGAGACAAGAACGGCAATCTGACGGTTGATGATGATGAAGTGAGCGTTCGATACCTTAAAGGAGACGGCGATTTCCGAAGTGCAGAGTGCATTGAGATTCTTAAGCAAGCGGATATTGTTGTCACCAATCCCCCGTTTTCCCTATTTCGTGAGTATGTAGCGCAACTTGTAAGACTCGACAAGAAGTTCTTGATAATTGGGAATCAGAATGCAATAACATACAAAGAGATATTTCCATTTTTTAAAAATGACAAGATGTGGTTGGGTTTTGGCTTTAAAGGTAATGCCGCGCATTTTAGGTCTCGTTACCAAGATGTTGCTACTGCGGCAGACCATCGTGATGGTATGATTCGCGTTTCTGGTGTTATGTGGTTCACGAATCTTGACATCAAGAAGCGCCATGAAAGGTTCCCTCTCTACAAATCATACTCGCCTGATGAGTTTCCTAAATACGACAATTACGACGCAATAGAAGTTTCAAAATCTGCTGATATTCCATATGATTATGATGGGGCGATGGGAGTGCCTATTACTTTTATGGACAAGTATAATCCTGAACAGTTTGAGATACTTGGCGCGACTGAGAGCGAAGGGAAAGGTTTTTCTGGTGGCTTGTGGAATTCTGACAGTGGAATTGCACAGGCGACAATAAATGGGAAT
>JAGBLA010000031.1 GCA_017635675.1 Ruminiclostridium sp. | reverse complement strand
TGAGAGAAAACGCGCCAGCCCCGCCGAATACTTTGTCAAGTCTCCTCGCCTTGCGTCAGCAAGCCTTCGGAGCCTTTCCTCGTCTTCAACGCGGCTGACACATTTTCTCTTTTCAAAGCGGTTTTTAGAGGTACCCTAAAATAGGCAAAATACATGACGGGAGAGAGAAATGAAAGACGATGAAAAGATACTGCGGCTGTGCAAGCGCCGCAAGAAAGGGATACTCCGCATAGTTTTCGGGAGGACGGGGCTTATACTGCTGCTTGTGGCTGTACAGATAGTCCTGCTTTTCGGGGTGTTCGGCTGGTTCGAGGAATACTTCGGATGGTTCTCGGCGGCACAGACGGTATTCTCGGTGGCTATGATACTGTATCTGTTCAACTGCGGCATGGACAATTCCGCGAAACTCACATGGCTCATACTTATGATGCTGTTTCCCGTGCCGGGGACAGTGCTTCTGATATTCACAAAAGCCGACATAGGACATAAGGCGGTAAAGGACAGGGTAGAGCGGCTCATAGACGAAACAAGGGAGACCTTGCCGCAGAATGAAAGTGTTATGAACGAGCGCGAAGCGAAAGAGTCCTGTACCGACGCGCTGTGCAGATACATCAACCGCAGCGGGTGCTTTCCAATGTATAAGAATACATCGGTGACATACTTTCCGCTGGGAGAAAATAAATACGCGGCACTGCTTGAGGAGCTGAAAAAAGCGGAGAGATACATCTTTCTCGAATACTTCATCATTGACGAGGGAGATATGTGGGGAAACGTGCTGTACATTCTCGCGGAGAAGGCAAAGCAGGGTGTAGATGTGCGGCTGATGTACGACGGAATGTGTGAGATAGCGCTGCTGCCTCACGATTACCCGAAACGGCTGGAAAGGCTCGGTATAAAGTGCAGGGTATTCGCTCCGATAGCGCCGTTCCTGTCAACTCACTATAACTACCGCGACCACCGCAAGATACTTGTCATTGACGGTAAGACCGCGTTCACAGGCGGAGTGAACCTTGCGGACGAATACATCAACCGCGGCTCGCGGTTCGGTCACTGGAAGGACACGGCGGTCATGCTCAAAGGCGAGGCTGTGCCAAGCTTTACGCTAATGTTCCTGCAGATGTGGAACATACCGGAGAAAACGCCGGACTGGAGCGAATGTCTCGAAAAAACGGAGCCTGTCGATGCCGTGGGGTATGTTATGCCGTTCGGAGACTGTCCGCTGGACGACGAGAAGGTGGGTGAGTGCGTGTATATGGATATACTTGCCCGCGCCTCGTCCTACGTTCATATCATGACACCGTATCTGATACTTGACGGCGAGCTTGAAGCGGCACTTAAATTCGCGGCGGAGCGAGGGGTGGATGTGCGGCTGATACTGCCTGGCATACCTGACAAAAAGGCGGCTTACGCGCTCGCGAAGACGCATTACCGCTCGCTGATAAGCTCTGGGGTGAAGATATATGAATACACTCCCGGGTTTGTCCACGCGAAGGTGTTTGTGAGCGACGATGTAAAGGCTGTGGTCGGCACGGTCAATCTCGACTACCGCAGCCTGTACCACCATTTTGAGTGCGCGGCGTATATGTACGGAAGCGACTGCATACCCGACATCGAGCGGGATTTCCGTGAAACTCTCGCAAAATGCCGCGAGGTCACGCCCGAGACAATAAAGCATGAAAAGATAGGGTATAAGGTAGCGGGAGCAATAATGAAGCTTGTTGCTCCGCTGATGTGAGATTTAGTTATTATCACTAAAAAATCAACGTTAAAATCAATTAAAGTGCCGTTGACACATTCACATTAAAATGGTATAATTAAAACAGAATAATAAAAACAGGGAGGTATTGAAATGAACGATAAACTCACATTGCAGATATTCGCTTTCGACTGCAACGCAATAAGCGAGGAGCAGCATGACAACGCACTTAAAGCTATCAAGAAGTTCGGAGCGTCACTCCGCGCGACGGGTCGTATGCAGCACGTTTCCGGAGTACGTTTCACACGCAACGAGGAGGTAAGTATAAAGGATACCCCCCTCGAAAAATTCAAGATAAGCAAGATGCTCGTGAACGACGGAACAGGTGCCTGCCAGATGCTCGACCGCAGCTCAGAGGTAATGGACAAGGTGGGCATAAGGCTTGCCGATACTCCCGAGGAGGAGCGCCCGTCCCAGGTCATCATGACTATCATAGTCTCAGGGCGGGATAACGCAAGTGTGCGCTGCACATACGAAAGACTCCGCGAAATGATAGCGCTCCAGCGCGATGTTTACAAGTGGAAGTTCTTCCTTATGACCGACTTCACGATAAACATGGAAAAGCTCGGTATCGCGGAGGAAGATACCATAATCATAAAGCGCGGCGAAAAGGATATGTTCGAGCGCCCGTTCGCAGAGCTTACCGAGAAGATAATCGCCTGCTTCCCGAAAGAACAGTGAACGTAAAAAAACAGGAGACCCGGAAAACGGGTCTCCTTTCATTTATAGGACTTCATAGCCCTTGTCGGCTATGGCCTTTTTTATTTCGTCAAGGTTCGTGAGCGGAGAGTTAAGGTGCAGCACCGCTTCACCTTTCTCAAAGCTCGGCTCGGCGGAGATTATTTCGGGGAAGGCTTCGAGAGTTTTCTTTACCGTTGCTTCGCAGTGCGGACACATCATACCCGTTATTTTCAGTGTGAGAGTGCTGTCGGAGCTTACCTTGATGTCAAGCGCTCTATCAGCCGCGAGTGAGTTCTTACGGGGCTTGTCATGCCTTCCGTCATGCAGTCTGAACAGGTTCAGCCGCAGAGCGTTGGTCACTACGCAGAAACTCGAAAGGCTCATGGCGGCAGCACCGAACATCGGGTCAAGCTCCCAGCCGAACAGCGGTATATACACGCCCGCGGCAAGTGGGATACCGATAATGTTATAGATGAACGCCCAGAACAGATTCTGATGAATGTTGCGAAGTGTCGCGCGGCTGAGCCTTATCGCAGCCGCAGCATCTGAGAGCGTGCTTTTCATCAGTACAACGTCCGCCGCGTCAATGGCTATGTCGGTACCCGCGCCTATGGCTATGCCCGTGTCGGCACGGGTGAGCGCAGGCGCGTCGTTTATGCCGTCGCCGACCATAGCGACCCTGCCGTATCCGCGAAGTTCGCGTATCACTGCGTCCTTGCCGTCCGGCAGCACTCCCGCTATCACATCATCTACTCCGGCGAGCCTGCCGACAGCGTCGGCTGTGCGCTTGTTGTCGCCTGTGAGCATGACCACTCGCAGTCCCATGTTACGCAAAGCGTGTATGGCTTCTGCGCTGTCCGTTCTGATGGCGTCTGCGGCGGCTATAATGCCGAGCAGCTTGCTGTCCCACGCAAATAACAGCGGCGTTTTGCCCTGTTCCGCAAGCTCGTCAGCTCTGCGGCGCGCGTCGTCGGTGATGTCTGCCTTGCCTGAGATGAAATCTAAACTTCCGCCGTATATCTGCGCCCCGTTCAGCTTCGCGGTAAGTCCGCTTCCCGACAGTGCGCGGAACTCCGTTATCTCAGCGGCTGCGATGTTATGCGAATGAGCGTATTTCATGACAGCTTTGGCAAGCGGATGCTCGCTCATATTTTCAAGTGATACCGCAGCTCCGAGAAGCTCATTCTCACTCGCTGAGAGCGGTATGATATCCGTGACCTCAGGCTCGCCCGAGGTTATGGTGCCTGTCTTGTCGAGAGCGGCTATCTGCGCCTTTCCTGTCTCTTCGAGCGAGACCGCTGTCTTGAACAGTATGCCGTTACGTGCTCCTACGCCGCTGCCGACCATTATCGCAACAGGAGTTGCAAGTCCAAGCGCGCAGGGGCAGCTTATCACAAGCACCGAAACAGCCCTCGCAAGGGCGTAGTCCACCGTTTTTCCGACTATCAGCCACACCGCAAGCGTTACTGCGGCAATTCCGATGACTGCGGGGACGAAAATGCCGGATATCCTGTCGGCGGTGCGCGCTGCGGGAGCTTTTTCAGCCGCCGCGTCACTCACTGTGCGGATTATCCTCGCAAGGGCGGTGTCTCCGCCGACTCTCACAGCCTTGCAGCGAAGCGCTCCCGTGGTGTTGGTGGTAGCTGCCGAAACGGTGCTGCCTACCGTCTTTTCGGCGGGTATGCTCTCGCCTGTGAGAGCTGATTCGTCAACTGCGCTGCTGCCGTCGGTGACTATGCCGTCAACGGGAATGCTCTCGCCGGGCTTGACTATGAAGATGTCACCTACCATGACCATATCAGCGGGTATCACGGTCTGAACTCCTCCGCGCTCCACTGTGGCAGTTTTCGGAGCAAGCTTCATCAGCCCTCTGAGCGCGTCGGTGGTGCGTCCTTTTGAGTACGCTTCAAGCGTTTTTCCCACGGTTATAAGCGTGAGTATCATAGCTGCGGACTCGAACCACAGTCCGTTCATATCGCTCATGGCGCGTTCGTGGTCGCCGTGTGTCACTGCGTCCGTCATGTCGAACAGCATTATAAGGCTCCATAAAAATGAAACGCCCGAACCCATGGCAACAAGCGTGTCCATGTTCGGTGCGCGGTGTATCACGCCCTTGAAACCGCTGATGAAGAATTTGCGGTTTATCAGCATTACTGCGGCTGCAAGCAGCATCTGCACCATGGCAACGGCGACATGGTTGCCCTCGAACCACACGGGAAGCGGCAGCCCAAGCATGTGGTGCCCCATGGTAACGTACATAAGCGGCAGCAGCAGGCACAGTGAAGCTATAAGCCGCTTCACGAGCTTAGGGGTCTCGGTATCCTCCGGCATATCGGCTGACTGCTTTGCGGCAGCTCCCGCACCCTTTACCGAAGCTCCGTAACCGGCTTTTTCGACTGCGACGATAATGTCGGAGCTTTTCGCGGTGCCTTCAACGTTCATCGAGTTCGTCAGCAGGTTCACCGAGCATGATGTAACGCCCGGAACTGCCGACACTGCCTTTTCCACACGGGCGCTGCACGCGGCGCAGCTCATGCCGGTAACATCGTATCTTTCCATTGTTTTCAGAATATCCCCTTGAAAAAATATGCAGCCTCAGACGCTGTTCTTGATGAATCCTTTTCTGAACAGCGGGATAAGTATGCCGCCGACGCTGTTGCCCGCGGTCATCACAAGCATATAAAGTATCCCGTTTGCGCTCCAGCCGCCGCCTGCCGTGAAGTAGAACATATTGGCGACACAGTGCTCAAATCCGCTGAGTATGAATACCATGACAGGCAGGAATACTGCAAGTACCTGTGATGCGGGATTGGTGAGGGTCTTGTAGCCGTCAGCCGCAATGAACATAAGCGTTCCGCAGAAGCAGGCGAGCAGGAATATACTGAGCAGGTCGTCGGAAAACTTCACCTCGCACAGCGCGGCAGCCTTTTCCGATATCGCGGCGCCCGCACGGGTGAGCCGTATCGCAATGCCGGCGACAGCAGTTCCGATAAGGTTGCCGACCCAGATGATAAGGAGCTTTAACAGGTACGGCGGCTTGTTCTCTACCGCATAGCCCACCTTGCCGGTGTACAGGTCGAGCCTGAATGACAGTATCGTGAACAGACCCGTTCCGAACAGGAACGCTCCCACGTACTTGTTGTCACAGGAGAGATACACTATTCCTCCTATGCCTATCATTATGCCGGTAACTATTGCTCTTAAAAATGTGTCTATGTGTTGTTTCATAGCTTGTCTTCCTTTTTGGTTTTTATGCGTTTTTCATAACGACAAAAAAGTCCATTATACGGGGATTTTTTTGCCGGAATAGTGTTTTTTCAGAGTTTTAGTACCACGTTGATGTCCTTGTCAACGAGCTTTGCGAAGCTTTCGCCGTCACTCTTTGTACCGACTATCGAGCCGTAATGAACAGGAATGACCGTCCCGGGCTTTATCTTGTTTATAAGCGCGGCAGCTTCCTTGTATGTCATGGTGTATGTACCGCCTATGGGTACGAGCGCGATGTCGCAGCTCACGCTTTCGAGCTCCTTTACCGCATCGGTGTCACCGGCGGCGTATATCCTCTGACCGTTCACGGCGAGAATATACCCGAGCCAGCCGTTGGACTTAGGGTGGAACAGCTTTCCGCTGTTGTAAGCGCGCACCGCTTCAGCCTTTATGCCGGAGATCTCGGTGCTGCCGCCGGGGGAGAGGGTCACTGCGTCCGCAAAGCCCTCGTCGGCAAGCTGCTTTTTCATGCTTTCCGGGCATACGTAAACCGTTCCGCTTTTCGACACCTTTCGTATGTCGTCGGGAGAGAAGTGGTCATAGTGAGCGTGGGTTATGAACACTATGTCCGCGTCATGGGGCTCGTCGGGTATCCTGAACGGGTCAATGCGGATAATAAGTTCGCCCGCGTCGATGCGTATGCTGCTTTGTGTGTTGACTGTGATACGGTCTGTCATATCTGCCTCCATGACCTTCGCGCTCACGGCGGAGGTTTTGGTCTGTACTTTGTATCTGCTGCCGGACTTCACCAGCGCGGCAGCACGGAATTTGTATGTTCCCGGCTTATCCGCGTCAAACTGCGCACAGGTGCCTTTAACATCGGCGAATGTGCGGTAAGCCGACGCACCGGGCTCCAGCACGTATAGCCGGTATGCGTCAGCGCCCTTGACCTTTGCCCATGTCAGCTTTACAGCCGAGCCGTCCGCCTGTGCTTTCAGCTTTTTCGGCGCAGCAAGCTTTGAAACCGCCTCGGCGTTCACGGTGAGACACGTGCCGGAGACTGCCGCAGGTTTCGATAGTATCAGCAGCCCCGCAAGCAGTGCCGCCGCAATTCTGTATCTCTTCATATCACGTAGCCGACTTCCATTTCTTCGTATCAAAGAAATGATCGACAGCCTCGACTATCTCCTCCTTGTTCATGGATTTAAGCAGGTAGCCCTGTGGTTTAAGAGCCATGACGCGTATTACGCTTTCCTTGTCGGACTTTCCTGTAAGGAAGATAATCGGTATCTCGGCGGCGTTGTGCTCGCTTCGTATCATCTCCATGACCTGCGGGCCTGGAGTTATGGGCATATCGTAGTCAAGCAGTATAAGATCGGGTTTGTGGGTCGCTATGTAGGTTATCGCCTGCATACCCGAGCGCACGGAGGTGATGTTGTATTTCATCGAAAGCCAGTCCTGCATCATTTTGAGGAATGTGGGGTCGTCATCGACCAGCAGTATGTGTCTGCCTTTTTTGCGTTCCTCATCGGCTGCCGCAAGTGCTGACAGCGACGCGGTGAGGTCTTTCATATCGAACGGACGCTTGAATTCTCCGGAGATGAATTTCTGAGGGACAGTGTCCTTTATCTCCGTGAGCTCCTTGTCATAACCGACGATGCAGAAGGGCTTTTCATCCTCTGCACAGATATCCTTCAGATACACCAGCACATCAGCCGCGTCGAATACGAACTCTCCCGCGTACATCAGATAGATATCGGTGTCCTTGCGTTTTTGTCCGATCATCTTGATATCAGGCTCCACCACTTCCGCGGAGAACCCGTTTTTGCGCAGATTGTTCACGAGCGCGTTCGTCATGAACGCCGCACCGTGGCTGATTATCAGAATGTTGCTTGCCATTTGGTTTTGTCCCCCATTGTTTTTGAGTTTTTATTACGCTCTTTTGACAGGTCATACATTTCAGCTGTCAGTTGACTATCCTGTTGAAAACATCGCCGCCTATTGTTACCGAGCACATACAGTTCTGTACATTGATATCCTCGTCTGGCGCTATGATGCATTTGCCGAGAGAGGTAGAAAGCTTCATCTGTGCGTCCGCTTCGCTTATCAGCAGTTTCGTGCCGCCTGCCATTCCGCCGAAGAGCAGCGATTCCGTACCGTCGCAGTCCGCACGGAACGTGCAGCCTTTGACCGTAACATCTGAGCTGCCTGTAAGAGAGCCGCACGCGGTGATCTCCTTGCCTCTGAGCATGATCTTTATGCTGGAGTTCTCAATGTCTATATAAGCACAGCTGCCGCTCACCGAGCCGAAAGCCGACACGAGCTGGCTGTAACCGCTGCACCGCAGGCTTGACGCCTTTACGTTTATATCCGTGTCGGAGTTCAGAGAGCCGATGACCGCGTTGCGCGCACCGGCTGCCTTGGCTTCAAGGTCACAGTTGTAAATGCTGATATCCGTTTTGCCGTCGAATGATCCCACGCATACTCCGCTGCTGCCGTGCGCTTCAAGCACATAAACTCCGCGTCTTATGTCTATCCTGCCGCCGAGCCCGGAGCCTATGCATACTCCCGAGTGGCTTGAGGAGCTTATCCGTACAGCTGCGTCAAGGTCGAACACGAGCTCGCCGTGAGCTGAGGAAAGATCGTTGCCTATGCCGTAATAATCGCAGTTGCCGAGGTCTATGTGAAGCTCACCCTCTCCCTCAAAGACTACTCTCGACGACTCGGGAACACGTATCCCGCCGTTTTTGAGGCGGTTCTCGCCGTTTATCACAATGGTTACGTCGTTGTGTTCGCCGATATCTATGCATGGCTCGCCGAGAACATTTGACAGGTGCGCGAAATCAAGAATAACTTTGCCTTTGAAATCATCTGCAGTCTCAATATGTATCTGAGAATCGCGGGACGATGATCCTGCGGCTGTGACCGCAGCGTCGGTATAGCTGACGCCTATGACGATGCAGGTGTATTCATCGCGTGTAAGACGGTCAAGAGATACCCGCTCGCCCGCGTCTGCCGCGTAGGACTTCATGAGCCGCCCTGTCTCACGCTCCGCCGCGCAGGCTCGAATCTCCGAGCGGATATCATAGGGCAGGGAATCAATGACCTCAGGTGAGGGCTTTGCGGTGTAGAAACCCTGTATGAGATCTGCGCCGAGAAGTATCACGGTGTGAAGCTCTTCGTAAGTCTCAACGCCCTCCGCAAGAGCGAGGATATCGTTCTCGTGGCAGAAATCTATTATCTCGCGTACAAAGTGCTTTTTGTTCGGGTTGTCCTGTATCCCTGTCAGAAGCATACGGTCGATCTTGACGTAATTCGGCGTATAGCGCAGCAGATTGCTGACGTTGGAATAGCCTGTGCCGTAGTCATCGACTGCAATAGGCACTCCGAGCCTGTGGAAACGCTCCTTGACCTCGTTCAGATCGCGGTCATTGAACTCCGACTGCTCGGTCATTTCAACCACCACCATGTCCGACAGCCTTTCGATAGCCGTGTCGATCCTGTTCAGTATCTCAGGCGGTACCTTTATGCTCGGCATACTGTTGATGAAAACAAGACGTTCTCCGAGACTGGCACGGTTGTTGGAGATGAATTCAAGTATGTTCAGAAAGGTGTACTGCTCGATCTCGGCAAGACGCCCGGTAAGCTCCGCGTATTTGAGAATGTGGAATGGGGTAACGTCCTTCTGATCCTTCGCCCGCATAAGTGCTTCGTAGGAGTATATCTCGCCTGTGTCCGCCCGTACTATCGGCTGGAAGTAGTATGTGAAAAGATTGTTGTCGATGAGGTTCTTGACTTTTTCAAGTTCCTGCTTTTCAGAGCCGGAAAGCTTTTTTCCTTTGAGCTCATTAGCACGCTCGCGCCAGTACATGAGCTCTGCCGCGGAATCAAAGAGTTTCTTTTTGAATGAAAGCTCGGTATCATCTTCGTTCTCGGAGAGTATTTCCTTTTTCAGCTCCTCAAGCTCTTTAAGCCCGCTGCGGTCATTTATATCCGGGAGTTTCCCGAGATATGTGTCGAGCAGCTTTATCATTCTGTTGTTCAAGCCGTACACCACCTTCCCGCTAAATGTATCATTTAATTATACCATTATACAATCAATATGTCAATGATATTTGTTATCCTTTTGAATACTTTTTGGAGAAGTTTTCCGGAAAATTTTGAAAAAACACTTGACAAAATGAAAATTATGTGGTATTATTATTAAGCATTAATTGTGCGGGTGTAGTTCAATGGTAGAATGTCAGCCTTCCAAGCTGAACACGTGGGTTCGATTCCCATCACCCGCTCCATGTTACATATTATCATATCGGGCTTTGTCCGTTTATATTTTCTATGCGCCATTAGCTCAGCTGGATAGAGCAACCGCCTTCTAAGCGGTAGGTCGAAGGTTCGAATCCTTCATGGCGTGCCATCTAAGCCGAACGGTTTAGATATTATGCTCACAAAAGGCTCTACAAAGCCATTTGTGAGCAATTTTTATGTGGA
>JAGBLA010000030.1 GCA_017635675.1 Ruminiclostridium sp. | reverse complement strand
CTTCTCAACGACAAAAAACAGCAGACTTGAAAGTAACAAGTCTGCTGTATTTTTTTGCTATGAACAGAGTAACGAGTCTCCGTGTTACGGTACTGCCTGCGGTGCTCACCGCCGAGGGGTCAAGGGGGCGAGGAGCCCCCTGCGGGGACGGGGGCAGAGCCCCAGCGGGGTTTGGGGCAGAGCCCCAATCTGTCTCTCTGTTCTTCTCTGTCTCTCTGTTCTTCTCTGTCTTTCTGTTCTTCTCTGTCAATATCTTGAAAAATCGGGGAGCTCATCGAGGGTGATGAAAAGCTCGTTATTATACGCGTAATCGAGCTGAGTGGCGGTAACGTGGGAATACTGAATGCTGCCGTTGGAATTGATGATATAATCGCCTTTCCACAGCGCGAACCACAGCCAGTACGCTTCGTCACGTGCGAGGGTATCGGGATTCGGGATACGTCCGCACTCCGTAAGCGCCGCCGCCTTGCTCTTTATCGTGTAGCTCTTGGCGTCCATAAGGCGGTTGTTTCCCGAAATATCGTAGCTTGTGTAGATATCCATGCCAACGATATCCACCTTGTCGTCTCCGGGGTAGTAATCATAGCTTTCGCCGTTCCACACCCAGATTATGTTCGTAAGCTGATGATACGCGGTCATGCGCTTGAACAGGAAATTATACAGCCACAGATAGCTTTCGCTGTCGCGCCCCCACCAGTACCAGCCGTTGCCCGCTTCGGGCATGGGTCTGAACAGCACGGGTACTCCTGCCTCGTCAAGCAGCTTTAACTTCTCCGCTATCGCGTCGATGTCGCTTATCAGCGCCATACATTCCTTGCTTATGCGCCCCGTCTGAAGATACGCTTCGAGCGACGCGGCGCTCATGTCCGCCACATCGCTGTCGGTGACTGCCTTTTTCAGGTCAAAGTCCGTAAGCTCGCTGAAACAGGAGCGCTTGTCCGTGAGCGGCGGCTGCCAGTACCATGAATAGCTCACGAGCCCTCCGCCTTTCCACCAGCTTATCGCCGTGCTTATCTCGTTTTCGCTGTTCTTGTCATAGCCCTCGTAATTCGTGGAGAAAATGCCGATATCCGCACACCGCAGCGCCGCGTACCGCCCCGTGGACATATAAACGGCATTTATCTCGGTGTTCGTGCCCGCGGACACGAACTGCCCCGTAAGTACACGGTTGCCGTAAATATCCGCAAGATAGCGCTTGACGATTTTCGTGTTGAGGGACGCGTTGGGGTCAACGGGTGAGTTTGATACCTCATAAACAAGCTTCTGCACGGTGCTGCCGTTCTTCACGGTCATCTCGTCGATGTACGCCGTTCCCGATATGACCTGCAATGTGAGCTTGTTCTCGCCCTTGCTGAGGTAAACTCCGCGCAGAGTGCAAGGCTCAAATTCATTGCCCGTGCCGGAATAGACCGCGCCCGCAGCTATGCCGTCAAGGGTGTCATAGTCGCCGTCGGGGCTTTTTACCGCCTTGTCGCCGCCCACCATGACCGCGACCTTGGTGCCGTTGCTGCACAGGCGGACGGTGATGTCATAATACTGTGAGGTCGGCACCTCTATCGGCACGGAGATGTACTCGTGGTCGCTCAGACAGACGAACCCGTCGCCGTTGAAACCCGTAAGCCCGTCGGAGTAGCTCTGGACGTTCGGTACAGTTTCAAGCTGAACAGTCTCCTCAAACTCCTCCGCCGTTATGTTGTAGGAAACGGGCGAGTAGGTGTCCTTCGCGAAGTTCTCGGGGATTATCACGGTCTCCTGCATGATGTCCTTGTCCGCGTCGGGGTCGGGTACACGCTCGGTGTACTCCGGCGGGAGGGTCATCTCGGCGTAGTTTATATCCTGCTTGCACCCGCATAAAAGGGTGGCGGCTGCAATAAGAGCCGCCGCATATCGTTTCTTCATCAGCTTCCTGTTCTTTCCTGGACCTTGATGACAGCCCTGTCTCCGTCGGAGATGTAGCTGCTGAAATTCGCCGGGGAGCCGTTTATTTCGAGAACTATCTCGCTGTTCGGCACAGCGGGGTCGATGTTTATGCTGTTGAGCAGGTCGAGCAGGATATAGTCGCCGTTTCTCGGCGGGAGCGTCACGCGCTCACCGTTTATCTCAACGTTTATGCCGCCGTTGAAAGGGATAGCATTGGGGGATACGGGCTCGGCAGGCTTTTTGTCGTCTGTGGGCTCGGCAGGTGTCACAGATGCCGCGGGTGCGTTTATCTTCATGGGCGCGGGCTCGGGAACATCTGCTGTGCCTATGATGTTGCCGTAGGAGTCGTACGCGTTGATTACATCGCCGCCCGAAAGCACATAGTTCTCGTCGATAACGTTGTCGCCAACGCGGTATTCAACTCCCTCAAGCCCCGCGTCCATTACGCGCAGCAGGTCGCCGAATGTCACCACGCCCGATGTCTCTATGCTGTCGAGGGGCTGTATCTGATAGTCGGGCTCCTTCTGCTCGCCGTTCACCGTAGCTTTGAGCCCTATTGCGTATGTCTCGCCGCCGAATGTTACGGAGCCGTCGTTGAACCGCTCATACCCCAGCACGTCGGACAGCTTAGCCGTCGCGTTCTGACCGCTCATGGCGGGATTTATGCGTATTCTGTCGCCCTGTGTCACCTTTGTCATTATGGACGCGGGGCGCTCGTTCACGAACACCTCGGCGGGGGTCATGGAGCCGCCCTTTATGGTCTTTCTCACGCCGTTGAGGGTATAGGAAAGGCTTCTGCCGCTCCTGCCCATTATCTCGTGGGACTTATAGCCCGCTATGGTGAGCGCTTCATATACGCTTAACTGCTTGGTGTCGAACACGCGCACCTTGCTGTCGTTTACGGTGATAACGGAGAAGTCGTAACCCTGGTTGAGCATGGAGGTCACGGCTATGCCGATAGGCGTAACGTACTCCGCGCCGAGCTTTGCTCCGCATTCGTCAACATTTTTGAGGAAGTCGCCGCCGCCGATAGCCACACGTGTCTCGTCTATACCGAGCTTTTCGGCAACAAGCGAGGTAAGACCCTCGATAAGGCTTCCGCCGCCTACGAGGAACACTGCCGACGGGGAACCTCCGTTAGCCTCCTTTATGGCTTCGCAGATAGTTTCGGCGAGGGTGTCCACCGCGGGGGTGAGCATATTGCTGATGTCCTCCGCCGCCGCTGTATGGGCATTGCCGAGGATATCGCGGTACTCCACCTGCTTTTCGCCGTTGGAAACGCTCTGCTTTATCATCTCGGCGGTGTTGAAGTCAACGAGATAGGTGCGGATTATCTCCTCGGTTATCTCGTCGCCCGCCGTGGTAGCCATTGCGTAAGCCACGACAGAGCCGTTCTTTGCGATAGCTATATCCGATGTTCCCGCGCCGATGTCTATTAGCGCTATGTTTATGAGCCGTATCTCGGGGGGGACTATTACGTTCATAGCCGCGATAGGCTCAAGGGTAAGGCTTGTGACTTCAAGCCCGTTGAGGTCCATGACCGAATAAAGACCTTCTACGACAATATTCGGCAGGAACGCGGCAACAAGCTCTATGCTCACCTTGTCGCCCTTATGCCCCTCAAGGCTCAGTATCTTGTAATCGTCCAGCTTATAGCTTATTATCGAATGTCCGACGCAGTAGAATATCGTTCTTCCCGTGTTGGTGGCGTCAAGCTCTGCCTGAGCCTTCTGAATGGTCTCTATCTCCATGGACTTTACCATGTCCTCGGTGAGCGCCTCACGGTCGGAGATATCGAACTCCATGGTTATCTGCTTTGTTTTGAGGGCTCGTCCCGCCGCGGCTATGGAAACCTTGGTAAGCTCAACATGATTGTTTTCTTCAAGCTTTGCCTTGACCTGAGAAACTATCTTCGCGACCTGCTTGATGTCCTCGACCTGTCCGTCCACCATAGCGCGCTTGGTGTGGGGAATGCTCACATAGTCCTGTAAATAGAACTTATCGTCTATGTACTCGCCGATAACTCCGACGACCGTTCTCGTGCCGATGTCAAGGGCAAAAACAAGGTCTCCCTGGGGCTTTATCTCAGTAGCTGCATCTTTCGTACTCATTCGCAAAATTCCTTTCTTTTCACATAAATGCGAAGTCTTTGCCGACCTCGTTTATGGATCTTATTCGAGAAAATCCTTAAGCTTCTTGCTTCTTGACGGGTGGCGCAGCTTCCTGAGCGCCTTTGCTTCTATCTGTCTTATGCGTTCGCGGGTGACGTTGAATTCCTTGCCCACTTCTTCGAGGGTGCGCTGTCTTCCGTCATCGAGACCGAAACGCAGCCGCAGCACCTTGCCCTCACGCTCGGTAAGCGTGCCGAGCACCTCGTTGAGCTGCTCTCTGAGGAGCATCTGGGACGCTGCCTCGGCGGGTGCGGGAGCTTCCTCGTCGGGTATGAAGTCGCCGAGGTGGCTGTCCTCCTCCTCGCCGATAGGGGTCTCCAGCGAAACGGGATCCTGTGAAATGCGGATTATCTCACGCACTCTGTCCAGCGGGAGCTTGAGCTCCTCCGCAACCTCTTCGGCGGTAGGCTCTCTGCCGTTCTTGTGCAGAAGCGTGCTGGACACCTTCTTTACCTTGGTTATGGTCTCGACCATGTGGACGGGTATGCGTATCGTTCTCGCCTGGTCGGCTATCGCACGGGTTATCGCCTGTCTTATCCACCATGTGGCGTAGGTCGAGAACTTGTAGCCCTTGGTATAGTCGAACTTCTCAACCGCCTTGATAAGACCTAAGTTGCCCTCCTGGATAAGGTCAAGGAACGACATTCCGCGCCCCACGTACTTCTTGGCGATACTTACCACAAGGCGGAGGTTGGCTTCCGAAAGGCGCTTCTTGGCATTCGGGTCGCCCGACATCATGCGCTGGGCGAGCTCTATCTCCTCCTCGGGCGTGAGCAGCGGCACGCGCCCAATCTCTTTGAGGTAGATCTTCACGGGGTCGTCTATCGCCACCTGGTCGGTGGAGAGCCCCATGTCAAGGTCGTCCTCCGCGGAGATGTACAGCGCCGCGTCGAGATCCTCGTCGATAGTGAAGTCGTCGATGATCGCGATGTTGTTCTCCTCGACGTCGTTGTAGAGCTTGTCGATCTGCTCGGCGTCAAAGTCGCACTTTTCGAGTACGTCGTTGATCTCGCGGCTGGTGAGCTTTCCGCTTTGCTTGCCGTGCTCTATGAGCTCGGTGATTGAAGAGTTTGTTTCCGACATTTTATAACGTCCTTTCTTTAGTGAACGGCATCATGCCGTATTATTTCCCTTAGCTTTTTCAGTGCTTGCGGCGCTTCTCGCGAAGCTCCTCTATCCTTTGCAGCATCTCGTCATCGGAGAGCTGGGTCACGGGCTTTTCGGAGGCTCTTTCACTGTGCTCCGTGAGTACCTTTATGTATTCGTCCAGCCGCTGAAGGCTGTACGGAAGTTTGTTTCCAAGGCTGCATATCTGCGTCACCCGCGCCGTTTCCTCCGCTGAGAACCCGCTGCCGATGTATGACAGATCCACGTTCTCTCCCAGGTGTATGCCCTCGGAGATGAATGTGAACACCCGCCGGTTGAACTCCGTCGGGAAGTCCTCAGCCGTAAGCCGCTTGTCAACGTGCGCCATGTAGTCGGGCGAGTGCATCAGGAATGCTATCACTCCGCGCTCCGCCTTTTCCTCACGCGGGAAGTTCATCGCGTCGGGGTTTATGGGGTCACGCTGCACCGTGCTGCGGATAAGCTCACGCTCCTCCGCGCGCTCACGGTTTTCGCTGTCATAGTCCCGCCTGTCATTTACAAGGTCGGTCACGGTATTCTCCTGCTGTCCGCTTATGCGGGCAGTCTCGGTGATATACACGGCGCGGTCGGTATCGCTCTGTATCTTCGCGAGGAACGGTACGGCGCGCTTGATGAATTCCGCGCGCCCGGGCGCGGTATCGAGCGCGAGCCCGTTCTGCAGCAGTCTGAACTCGTGGTCGAGCGCTGTTGACGTTCCCGCAAGGAGTACGCGGAACCTGTCCGCTCCGAAGTTCTTTATGTATTCGTCGGGGTCCTTCGCGTCGGGAATGTTCAGCACCCGCGCCTTTATCCCCGCCTCATCAAGCAGGTTTATCGCTTTCATCGTAGCCTTCTGCCCTGCCGCGTCCGCGTCGTAGGAGATTATCACCTCGTTGGCGTAGCGTTTCATGACCTTTGCCTGCTGGGGAGTTATGGCAGTGCCGAGGGTCGCCACGGCGCTGTCAAAACCCGCCTGGTTCAGCGAGATAACGTCCATGTACCCCTCGCAGAGTATCAGAAAGCTCTCCTTTGTGTTCTTCGCGAAGTTGAGCGAGAAAAGGTTCTCACGCTTGCGGAACACCGATGTTTCATCGCTGTTCAGGTATTTTGCGGGAGCGTCCGGTTCAAGCGTCCTCCCGCCGAAGGCTATGACATTTCCCCGCACATCGATTATGGGGAACATCACCCGTTTCCGGAATTTATCGTAAACAGAGCCTCGGCTGCGCACAAGCAGCGCGCCCTCCTCCATTTCCTCGTCGGAATAGCCGAGCTTGCGCAGGTGGTACTGAAGATTGTGCCAGCCGTCGGGCGCAAAGCCGAGACCGTACTTTATGCGGGTGCTCTCGGTGACGCGGCGGCGTTCGAGGTATTCGAGCCCTTCCCTGCCCTCGGGGGACAGCAGCACGTCGCGGAAGTATCTTGCCGCGTCGCGGTTCATCGCGAGCAGCCGCGTGCGCTTTTCGGCGGCGCCGTCATAGCCTTCATCGGGCATTGCCATGCCCGCTCTCTGGGCGAGGAATTTTACGCTTTCTATGAAGTCGTTGTAATGCTCTATCATGCGCACGAAGTTGATAACGTCGCCGCCCGCGCCGCAGCCGAAGCAGTAAAAGCTCTGGCTGCCCGTATATACATGGCAGGACGGTGTGCGCTCGGCATGGAACGGACAGAGACAGACATAATCCCTGCCTGCCCGCTTCAATTCGACATAGGAAGACATCACCGACACTATGTCATTGTTGGCTTTGAGAGTATCTAAAAATCCGCTTGGAAGACTCACCCGATACCCCTTTCTTTCAGACTCTTATCCACTGTTTCGGTATGCAGAGCTCCTTGAACATATCTATGGCGTACTCGTCGGTCATGCAGCTTATATAGTCGCACACCGCAGTCTCAACGCCGTCCTGCTTGGCTATGCGCCTGTAAAGCTCGGGCATTGCGGACGGGTCATTCATATAGTGCTCAAAGAGGAACTCGACTATGCGGCAGGCTTTGTCCTTTTCGCGGTTCGTGACCGGCGAATAGTACACGTTCTCGAACATGAACTTTCTCAGCGCGTCATGTGCCTCGCGTATCTCGTCGGAATAGCGTATCTCGCTCACGCTGTTGGCGATGATATCGCCCACGAGCGTGGTTATGCGGCGGCTCTTGCTGTCGCCGAGAGCGCTTATCACATCTTTCGGGATATCGGCGGGGTCGAGCACTCCGCCGCGCACCGCGTCCTCTATATCATGGTTGAGATATGCTATCTTGTCCGCGAACTTGACCGTAACGCCCTCTAAAGTGTCCGCGGTCATGTTGGTGTGGCAGAGTATGCCGTTTTTTACCTCCACCGTGAGGTTGAGCCCCGCGCCGTCCCGCTCTATCTTCTCCACCACCCGCACGCTCTGCTTATAGTGGCGGAAGTCGCCCGCGGGGTACAGCTTCTGCAGCATTCTCTCGCCGTCATGTCCGAAGGGCGTATGCCCGAGGTCATGCCCGAGAGCTATCGCCTCGGTAAGGTCTTCGTTGAGCCGCAGCGCCCGCGCGATAGTCCTCGCTATCTGCGAGACCTCAAGGGTATGGGTAAGGCGGGTGCGGTAGTGGTCGGACTTAGGTATAAGGAACACCTGGGTCTTGTGCTTTAAGCGTCTGAACGCGTTGCAGTGGATTATCCTGTCGCGGTCGCGCTGAAAGTCCGTGCGGATATCGCAGGGGGTCTCGGGCACGGCTCTGCCCTTGCTGTCAGCGCACAGGCAGGCGTATTCCGATAAATACTTCTTTTCGTTTTCCTGTGTAATTTCTCTTGGAACCATTTTTTTCACCGATAATCTGTATATTCATGCATTGGGAGAAACTTCCCGCAAATCAAAAAAACTCTCACACTTATATATACAGAATTCCTCCCCGTTTTACCTCTTTTTCGGGGAGGAATTTTTGAAATTTGTCATTTTAGCCAAAATTATATTCCGTTTCAGTCTCTTTTTCGACAGATATGTCGCCGCCGCAGATGTCAATAAGCGCCTTGGTGAAGGGTTCCTCGCTGCCGGCAGGGATATACAGCGTTATCACCACGTCTGCTCCGAAATCCTCACTAACCGTGCGGACATCGAAGTCCCCGAGGGTCTTCCCTATCTTGCCGTAGTAGGAGTAGGCAAGCGTGAGCCGCAGCCGCGCCGCCATGCGCATATCCAGCTTCTCCGCCGCGTCGCAGGCTATCTTCGCCGCTTTTGTGTAGGCGCGCACCAGTCCGCCCGCGCCCAGCAGAACTCCCCCGAAATACCTCGTCACCACGCAGGTCACATCGGTGAGACCCTCCTTGCGCAGCACCTCGTATATCGGCACGCCCGCGGTGCCGCCGGGCTCGCCGTCATCGCTGTGGCGCGAGAGGTTGTTGTCGCGCAGGATATACGCATAGCAGTTGTGGGTCGCCTTGCGGTGCATGGCGCGTATCCCGGCAATGAAATCAAGCGCCTCCTGCTCGGTGGCGGTGTGGCGGATATAGCCGATGAACTCGCTTTTCTTCTCGACGAAACGGTCTTCTGCGCTTCCGCTGATAGTCTTATAGTCCATTCGCGCTCCTTACTGTTTCTTGTCCCCGTGGTCAGCCTTGCCCGCACGGTCAAACTTGTACAGCAGCGTGCAGCCGAGCTTCGGATTGTCGCGCTTGAAGCGTTTGAGGATACGGTCGAGCACCATTGCCGCCTGCTCCTTGGTAGTGTTGGTCAGCAGCATGACGTACTGTGACGCGCCGTACCGCGAATAGACGTCGCGGGAGCGCAGCGAGCTGCTGATACAGTCGGAAAGCCGCGTCATTATGCGGTTGAGCTGCTTTGTTTCAAGCTCCTCCTGCGACTTGGACACCGCCGTGATAAGGCAGAGGTTGGTGGGTCTGCCGCTTCGCACCGCGTCGCGTATCTCAAGCTGATAAACGTGCTTGAAGAACGCGAACTCGCAGTAATACGCGCCTATCCCGTCGTCTATGCTGTCGAGCTGCCCCTTTAAGATACCGAAATCCGCGTTGTAGGCGTTGTCGTCCTTGACGGTCTTTTCGTAAAGCGCCACGAACTCGGGCGACGGGTTCTGACCGTTCTTGTTGTAGAACAAGTCCATAACATAGGCGTAGTGCCGCTTTGCCGCCGCGGTCTCACCCGTGTCCAGCAGCGCCTTGACATAGTACAGATGTATCACGTCGTCGAGCTTCTCTATCTCCAGCGCCTTGCGGCAGACGTTCATAAGCTCGGCGTAGTATTTGTGCTTGTAGAGTATCTCGATAGTGTCGCGGACGATGCGCAGATAGAGCGAATGGTAGTAATTCGTCATGGGCGCCACCCAGCTCTCCGAGCGCGAATGGTTCAGAAAATCGCCCTTGTACAGCTCTATGGCTTCGAGGTACAGATTTGTCTTTTCCTTCTCCGACTGTGCAAGAAGGCTCTTTTTGTACAGCGCCTCGAACTCGTCAAAGTCGATGTAGCAGTCAAGACGGTTGTTCAGCGAGTACGTGCCCATGGAGTTTATTATCACCTCGGTGCCTTCCGGCAGCCCCAGCCCGTCAAGGCAGGAGCGAAGCCTGTGCAGCGAGGTCTTGAGCGCGCCCACTGGGTTGTCGCTGTCCTTGTCTCCCCACAGCAGCTCGATAAGCTCGCTCTGCGGAATGTCGCGATTGTGCTTCGCTATCATGAACTGCAGAAGCGTCCACATCTTGCGGGAGCGCTTGCTTTGCTCGGTTATCACGTTTTCACCGTAGGATATCGAAAAATCCCCGAGCATGGTAATTTTCAGCTGTTCCATATTTCCCTCTCACATACTGCGCGCTCTTTCGCGTCATCACGAAAGCGACAGCGCGCCTCCCCAGTATTTCCTGTCAAGGCTCCGATAGCTTATGGCACGGGCGAGATGACGCTTTTCGATAGTTTCCGACCCCTCAAGGTCGGCGCACGTTCTCGCCACCTTGAGCACCCTGTCATAGGCTCTTGCCGAAAGTCCCGTCCGCTCGAACGCGAGCTTCATGTACGCGTTCGCCTCGTCCCCGAGAGCGCACACCTCATGCAGGATATCCGGCGTTATCTGAGAATTCCACTTTATCGCGGAGCCCGAAAAGCGCTTTGCCTGACGCTCGCGCGCTGCGGCTATGCGCTCCGCCATTGCCGCCGAGCACTCGCTTTTCGTATTTCCCGCAAGCTCCTCGTACTTCACCGGTGAGACCTCGGTCTGAATGTCGATGCGGTCGAGTATGGGCTGGCTTATCTTGCCCAGATACTTCGCCACCTGCTGACGCGTGCAGAAGCACTTTTTCAGCGGTGAGCCGTAATTCCCGCAGGGACACGGGTTCATTGCCGCCACAAGCATTATGCTGCATGGGTATGTCACCGAGCCCGCCGCGCGGGATATGGTGATGCCGCCGTTTTCAAGCGGCTGGCGGAGAGTTTCGAGCACTCTGCGGTCAAACTCGGGGAACTCGTCAAGAAACAGCACCCCGTTGTGAGCGAGCGATATCTCGCCGGGCTTCGGTATGCTGCCGCCGCCGATAAGCCCCACCGCCGACGCGGTATGGCTTACGTCCCGGAAGGGTCTCAGGGTCACAAGGGGCGATTCCGGCGGAAGCACGCCCGCCACGGAATGTATCTTGGTGGTCTCGATGCTCTCCTCAAAGCTCATTTTCGGGAGCACCGACGGTATGCGCTTGGCTATCATGCTCTTTCCCGTGCCTGGGGGACCTATCATCAGCATATTGTGGAAACCTGCCGCCGCCACCTCGATAGCGCTCTTGACAGACTCCTGACCTTTAACGTCCGCGAAGTCCGGGACGCTCTTATAGCTTTCCTCGGTAAGCTCGGGCGGCGCGGCGGGCTTTATCATGCCGCGTCCCATAAGGTGGTCGGCAAGCTCTCTCACCGTCTTCACGCCGAACACGCGAAGTCCCTTTACAAGCGCCGCCTCGGCAGCGTTCGCGTGCGGCACGTAAAGCTCCGTTATGCCGTTCTCCGCTGCCTCTACCGCCATTGCGAGCGCGCCGTTCACCGGGCATATATCCCCGCCAAGCGACACTTCGCCGATGAAGGCTTTCCCGTCAAGCTCCGACGGCACGTACCCATACGCCGCGAGCAGCGCGGTGAGTATCGCAAGGTCGTACCCCGAGCCTGTCTTTTTTACGCCCGCCGGCGACAGGTTTATGACGCACTTCACCGCGCCGCACTTCATGCCGCTGTTTTCAACGGCGGACTTTATGCGCATACGGCTCTCCTGCACCGACTGGTCGGCAAGCCCTACTATATCGACGGATGAAACGCCCTGTGAGGCGCTTATCTCCGCAGTCACCGGAAACGCGTTCAGCCCGAACAGTCCGATGCTCGAAATCTTTGCAAACATTCCAGAAATCCTCTTCCGATAAGTTATTTTACGGGTAATGCACCGTCATGAACCACATACCGAGCGCAAGAAAAAGCGTGAGCAGCAGCGTCAGCGGTACGCCCGTAAGTATGGTGGCTCTCGCGTTGCGGTCATACACGAACTTCCCACCCCTGTCAGTTCGCAGCTTCACGGTCTTTTCGCTGTTGTACAGCCGCTTCTTCATCACCATTTCCGCGGGGAACACGTTCGGCAGCTCCTCACCGTCAACGCTGTAATAGGCGCAGTCGTACCTGCGATTGCCGTGCTTTCCTATGCGGGTGAAGGTGCCGCTGCACCGTTTCGACAGCGCGAGCCTCGCCGCGAAATACATCAGCACCAGCGCCGAGACTGCCGCCGCGAGCGTCAGCAGCCCTACCAGCCCGAAAATGATAACGTCAGGGCCGAAACCGAGTATCAGCAGGAGCAGGATAATTACGATAAGTCCGACTATCACTTCCATGCTATTTAAGCACGCGCGCGCGTATGTAGGCGAAGGCTTTCTCTTCGCCGTAGTCGCGGAGTATTATCAGCAGCCGCCGCAGCAGCTTATTTGTCTCGGGGTGTATCATGTAATGCTTATGGGAGCGCTCATAGTATTCATAGGGCGACGCGTCGGTGTAGTCGTCCCCGAGATATACCCGGCAGGCGGCTATGCGGTCGCAGAACATCTCCACCACGTATTTCTCTGGCATTTTCACTCCCGCCATGTTCCTGTCGCCGTCGGGCTTGTTGTCTATCCAGTATTCAAAGTGGTGCTTGTTGCGCCCCTTGTGGTGGAGCCATGCGCCGGAATATCCCAGCTTTTCCCGCTCAACGGCGTTGGGGCTGCGTTTTCCGTTGAAGTATCTCACCCCGACGATGAACTCGGCAGGCGAATACTTGGAAAGGTCGTGCAGCAGCCCCTGCTTATACAGCCCCGCCTTGAAACAGTAATGCATGACTATCTGCTTGTGGCGCGTAATTGTGAGGAAGTGGCGGTACGCGTTGTGCGCGTAATCCGCAAGCCGCATTTCCTTTTCCGTATCTTCCATGAGCCTGCCTCCGTCCTTTGCAAGGTATCACTTTTATTATAGCGCAGATGTAACGGGATTTCAAGTATTTTCTCCGAATTTCATTATTTTACTGCAAAATTCAGAATGTTTTTGTGCATATCGACGGCGGGCTGTTTCAATTTGCTGTCCGCGCTCTGCGGGAGCCGCTCGGCAAAGGGTGAATGTTTGGTGAAATTCCTTGACAACGGTGTAAAAATTTGGTAAACTGTAATATGTTCACTTTAATAATAGTACACGAAAGGAATGAAGCCGTAAATGATAAAAAAGCTGCTTCGTAGCGTCCGGGAATTCAAGCTCGTTTCGATACTCACACCGCTGCTCATGGTGGGAGAGGTCGTAATGGAAGTAATTATCCCGATACTGATGAAAATGCTTGTCGATGACGGTATAAGCGGCAGCAGCGGCGAGGGCGACCTCAAAGTGATACTGCTCTCGGGCGGTGCGCTCGCGGTATGCTGCCTTATCTCGCTCGGGTTCGGGTTCGGCGGTGCCATGACAGGCGCAAAAGCGTCCATGGGCTTTGCCCGCAACCTGCGAAAGGATATGTACTACCGCATACAGGGATTTTCCTTCTCAAACATCGACAAGTTCTCCACCGCGAGCCTTGTCACCCGCCTTACCACCGATGTCACCCGCGTCCAGGACGCGTATCAGATGATACTGCGCATTGCCGTGAGAGCGCCCATAATGCTGATATTCTCGCTTATCATGGCGTTTGCGGTGAACGCACAGCTCGCGCTTGTATTCGTGGCGATAATACCCGTTCTCGCCATAGGCTTTTTCGTTATCATGCGTATCGTTCACCCTGTGTTCGAGCGGGTGTTCAAGCGCTATGACGTACTCAACAACGCCGTCCAGGAGGACGTTAGCGGTATGCGCGTCGTAAAGGCGTTCGTGCGCGAGGACTATGAAATAGAGAAGTTCCGCGGCATTTCCGGCGATATATACAAGGACTTCACCTTCGCGGAGAAGGTGCTCGCCTTCAACGCGCCGCTCATGCAGCTCTGCGCTTACGGCGGCATGATAGCCGTGTCATGGATAGGCGCGAACCTTATCGTGTTCGATGAAAGCCTTACCACAGGCGGGCTCATGGCGATGCTCACCTACGCTATGCAGATACTCATGAACCTTATGATGCTCTCCATGATATTCGTCATGGTCACCATGTCGAGAGCCTCCGCGGAGCGTATCTGCGAGGTGCTTGACGAGGAGAGCGACATCACCTCCCCCGAAAAGGTCTCCGCCGACAAGGTCGCCGACGGCTCAATAGAGTTTAAGAACGTGAAGTTTGAATACAAAAAGGGCAGCGGCAAATACGCTCTGTCGGACATCAACGTAAGCATAAAGTCCGGTGAGACCGTGGGAATAATCGGCGGCACGGGCTCCTCAAAATCCACCCTCGTCCAGCTTATCCCCCGCCTTTACGATGTGAGCGAGGGCAGTATCACCGTTGGCGGTCACGATGTGCGGGAATACGACATCGAAACTCTCCGTGACGCCGTTGCCATGGTGCTTCAGAAGAACACGCTGTTCTCGGGGACTATCAAGGACAATCTTCAATGGGGCAAGCTCGACGCTACCGACGAGGAAATGGTGAGAGCCTGTAAGCTCGCCCAGGCGGACGGGTTCATCAATGACTTCCCCGAGAAGTACGACACCTACATCGAACAGGACGGAAACAACGTTTCGGGCGGTCAGAAGCAGAGGCTTTGTATCGCCCGCGCTCTGATGAAAAAGCCGAAGATACTTATACTCGACGACTCCACAAGCGCCGTCGATACCGCCACCGACGCGAAGATACGAAAGGCGTTCCGCGAGGAGATACCCGATACCACAAAGCTTATAATAGCACAGCGTATCTCCTCCGTAATGGACGCGGACAAGATAATCGTCCTTGACGGCGGCAGAATAGCGGACATCGGCACCCACGACGAGCTTATGAAGTCCAGCGCTATCTACCGTGAGGTATATGAATCACAGCAGAGGGGCAGCGAGAGCGTGGACGAGGTATCCGCATCTATCGGGAAAGGAAGTGATAAGTAATGCCTGCCAAAAGACGCAAGACCGACAGCGGTCAGACGATGATGATAAAGCGCGGCGGACCCGGCGGTCCGAGAGCTGTCGGCAAGGGCATGAAGCCCGACCCCGAGACCATGAAGCGCCTTGTGAGGTATATCTTCAAGGGGTATAAGCTGCGGTTCTTCTTCGTGTTCGTGTGCATAATCGTGAACGCGCTCGCGGGAGTTGCGGGCTCACTGTTCCTGCGTGAGCTGATAGATGTGCATATCACCCCCATGATAGAGCTCAAACAGGCGGGCGGTACTCCCGACCTTACTCCGCTTATCGGCGTGCTCGTGCGCATGGCGGCGATATACCTTGCGGGACTTATCTGCGCGTTTTTGCAGAACCGCATAATGGTCACTATCTCCCAGGGAGTTCAGAAGACTATCCGCGACGAGATGTTCGAGAAGATGCAGAAGCTCCCCATAAGCTACTTTGACCGCAACACCCACGGCGACATCATGAGCCGCTATACCAACGACATCGACACCCTGCGCCAGATGCTCTCACAGAGTATTCCGCAGGCGTTCTCCTCGGTCATCACCATTGTGGCGGTGTTCATCTCCATGTGCATAGTGAGCCTTCCGCTCACGGGTTTTGTCATCGTTACCCTTGCGGCAATGATGATGATAACCGGCAGTATAGCCGGCAAGAGCGGCAAGTTCTTCATGGCTCAGCAGACCTCTATCGCCGAAGTCAACGGCTATATCGAGGAAATGATAAACGGTCAGAAGGTCGTGAAGGTGTTCAACCACGAAAAGCCTGCCGAGGAAGCCTTCGACGAGCTCAATGACGAGCTTTACAACAATGCCCGCCAGGCTAACGGCTTCGCCAATATCTTAGGGCCTATCAACAACAACCTCGGACATCTCCAGTACGCGCTTATAGCAGTGCTTGGCGGCGTACTCGCGATCTTCGGCGTGGGAGGACTGAAGCTCGGCGACATCGCGGCGTTCCTCCAGCTCTCCAGAAGTTTCACCATGCCCATTAACCAGATAGTTCAGCAGTTCAACTTCATCATCATGGCTCTCGCGGGAGCAAAGCGCATATTCCAGCTCATCGACGAGGAGCCCGAGACCGATGACGGCTATGTTACCCTTGTCAACGCAAAGGTCGGCAAGAACGGCGATATCGAGGAAACAGACGAACACACCGGAATGTGGGCGTGGAAGCATCCCCACGGCACCGGAGGAGTTACCTACACCCCGCTCAGAGGCGATGTCCGCATGACCGAGGTGGACTTCGGATATGTGGAGGATAAGATAGTTCTACACGACGTGACGCTTTTCGCGGAGCCCGGTCAGAAGATAGCCTTCGTCGGCTCCACAGGCGCGGGCAAGACCACGATAACCAATCTGATAAACCGTTTCTACGACATTGCCGACGGCAAGATACGCTACGACGGCATCAATATCAACAAGATAAAGAAAGCCGACCTGCGGCGCTCCCTCGGCATGGTGCTCCAGGCTACGAACCTGTTCACAGGCACAGTCAGGGAGAATATCCGTTTCGGCAAGCTTGACGCTACCGATGAAGAGATAGTCGCCGCGGCGAAACTCGCCAACGCCGACGACTTCATCAGAAGGCTTCCGCAGGGCTACGACACAATGCTCACCGAGAACGGCGCCCAGCTCTCACAGGGTCAGCGTCAGCTCATAGCCATAGCCCGTGCCGCTATCGCAGACCCGCCCGTCATGATACTTGACGAGGCGACCTCCAGCATCGACACACGTACCGAGGAGATAGTCTCCAAGGGTATGGACAGCCTCATGAACGGCAGGACGGTATTCGTCATAGCCCACAGGCTCTCTACCATTCGCAATGCCGATGTCATCATGGTGCTTGAGCAAGGCCGCATAATCGAGCGCGGTACCCACGAGAAGCTTATTGCCGAGAAAGGCAGATACTACCGTCTATATACGGGTGCCTTCGAGCAGAGCTGACAGTGTTTGAGCGCCGGGATAAAGTCCGGAATTGAAGGAAATGCGGACAAAGAATGACCTTGAAATACAAAAGACCGACTGCTTACCTTTAATGGTGCAGTCGGTCTTGCTTTATCCGGTTGTCATTAGGGTACCTCTAAAAACCGCTTTGAATAGAGAAAATGAGATGATTGCGCCAAATGCAAGGAAAGGCTCTGGGAGACTTGACGAAGCAGTTGGTGCAAGCAGTTCTTTTTCTCTCAAATGGGTTTTTAGAGGTTCCTATTATATCAAGCTTCATCATAGTTTCCGAGAAGCTGCCCGCACATTCTGTCTTACTTGACTACGATGTTTACGAGCTTTTTGGGGACTGCTATCTTCTTGACGACAGTCCTGCCCTCGACGAGGGGCTTGATAGTATCGCTTGCGAGGGCGGCTTCTATCATCTCGTCCTGAGATGCCTCGGAGGGAACATTGAGTTTTGCGCGGACCTTGCCGTTTATCTGAACAACTATCTCTATCTCGTCGTCAACGCAGAGTGCCTCGTCATAAGTTACCCAGCTCTGTTCGGACAGGATAGCTCCGAAATTATTGCTGAACATCTCCTCGGTGATGTGTGGAGCGAAGGGATTGAGCATGATAAGCAGGGAACGGAGCTCTCCCTTTGTGATGCTGCCCTTGTCGCTTATCTGATTGAGCAGCGACATCATAGCGGCTATGGCGGTATTGAACTTTAACTGCTCGATATCCGCGGACACCTTCTTTATCGTGCGGTGGAACGCCGAGGAAAGCTCCTTGCTGTATCCGTCATCATCGGTGATATTGTCCTGCAGCGCCCATACACGGTCAAGGAAGCGCTTGCAGCCCTTGAGGGAATCTTCGCTCCACGGAGCAGCCTGTTCGTAATCTCCCATAAAGAGAACATAAACTCTCAGTACATCTGCGCCGTATTTATCCACTACGTCGTTCGGGTCAACGACATTTCCGCGGGATTTGCTCATCTTCACGCCGTCGGAGCCGAGGATAAGCCCCTGTGCTGTGCGCTTTGCGTAAGGCTCGGGAACGGGAACTGCGCCGATGTCGTACAGGAAACGGTGCCAGAAGCGTGAGTAGATAAGATGTCTTGTAACGTGCTCCATGCCGCCGTTGTACCAGTCAACGGGCAGCCAGTATTTCAGAGCCTCGGGAGACGCGAGCGCTTCATCATTGTGCGGGTCGCAGTAGCGCAGGAAGTACCACGACGAACCTGCCCACTGAGGCATGGTGTCGGTCTCGCGCTTTGCGTCGCCGCCGCACTTCGGGCATTTGCAGTTCACGAAGCTGTCTATCTTTGCGAGAGGGCTCTCGCCGTCCTGACCCGGCTGATAGTTCTCAACGGGCGGGAGCTTAAGCGGGAGCTCCTCATACGGCACGGCAACGCTGCCGCACTTCGGGCAGTGTACTATCGGTATCGGCTCGCCCCAGTAGCGCTGACGGTTGAACGCCCAGTCCTTCATCTTGTACTGAACGCCCGCTTCGCCTATGCCCTTGCTTTCGAGATAGCCAAGCATTTTAGCGATAGCGTCCTTCTTATTCGTAATGCCGTTGAGGTCGCCCGAGTTCACCATCTCACCGTCGCCTGTGTAGGCTTCCTTGGAGATGTCGCCGCCCTTGATGACCTCGATTATCGGGATACCGAACTTTGTCGCAAACTCATAGTCGCGGGTGTCATGCGCAGGAACAGCCATTATCGCGCCTGTGCCGTAGCCCATCATTACATAGTCGGAAATGTATATCGGTATCTCGGTGCCGTTCACGGGGTTTATCGCGGTGAGACCGTCTATCTTCGCGCCTGTCTTATCCTTGTTGAGCTGGGTACGCTCAAGCTCGGTCTTCTTCGCGCACTCGTCCTTGTAAGCGTCAAGCTCGGCGATGTTGGCGATTCTTCCGCGGTACTGCTCTATCATGGGATGTTCGGGTGCCATTACCATGAACGTCACGCCGTAGAGCGTGTCGGGGCGGGTGGTGTAAATTTTCAGCTCCTCGCCTGTCTCCTTTATCTTAAACTTCACGAAAGCGCCCGTGGATCTTCCTATCCAGTTCTCCTGCTGAAGCTTGATGTTGGGCAGGAAGTCAACGGAATCGAGACCCTCCAGCAGCTTGTCCGCATACTCGGTAATGCGCAGGAACCATACCGACTTCTCCTTCTGAACGATGTCGGAGTGGCAGATATCGCACTTACCGCCCTGGGAATCCTCGTTTGAAAGCACGGATCTGCAGTGCGGGCAGTAGTTTACAAGCGTCTTGTCGCGGAAAACAAGCCCGTTCTCGAACATTTTGAGGAATATCCACTGAGTCCACTTGTAGTAGCCCTCATCGGTGGTATCGACAACGCGTGACCAGTCGAAGGAGAAACCTACCTTGCGGAGCTGCTCGGTGAACTTCTTTATGTTGTTGTCGGTGACGATACGGGGGTGAACACCTGTCTTTACGGCGGTGTTCTCGGTAGGAAGACCGTAAGCGTCAAAGCCTATGGGGAACAGCACGTTGTAGCCTTCGAGCCTTCTCTTGCGGCTCACCACTTCAAGACCCGAGTATGCCTTGATGTGACCTACGTGCATACCTGCGCCCGAGGGATAGGGAAATTCCACAAGAGCGTAGAACTTGGGCTTTTCGCTTCCTGTCCGTGCCTTGAAGCTCTCGTGCTCGTCCCAGTATTTCTGCCATTTGGGTTCAGTTTCTTTGAAATCGTATTTCATCTGTCAGGTTGTCCTTTCTTTTGTCGGCGGCTCACTTGCGGACGCCGAACTTATAAATAGTAGTGAAATTGTATTCCTCGTCCTTTTTCAGCACGCAGTCGGGGAAATTCGGCTGGTTGGGGGAGTCGGGAGCATACTGGCTCTCAAGACAGAGTGCGGTCTGGATCTTCATCATAGCGCCGTCCTTGCCTATCTCGCCCTGGAGACCGATAGCGGTGTAGAACTGGATAGCGGGCTTATCGGTGTAAACGGTCATTTCTCTGCCTGTTTCGGGGTCATAGACTACCGCTGCCTCGCGCATAACGTGGGGCTCACCGAGCATGAAGTTGTGGTCGTAGCCTATAAGGTCGCTCTGGTCGAGGTCGCGGCAGATAGCCTTGGGCTGTCTGAAATCGAAGACCGTACCCTCTACGGGAGCTATCTCGCCCGTGGGGATAAGACGTGAGTCAACGGGTGTGTAGCTTTCGGCGTTTATCTGAACTATCTGGCTCAGTACAGAGCCCGAGTGGATACCGCCGAGGTTGAAGTAGGAGTGGTTGGTCATGTTGCACACGGTGTCCGCGTCGGACTTGCCCTTGTATTCGAGCTTGAGCTCGTTGTCCTCGGTGAGCGTGTATTTGCAGGTGATTTTGAGATTTCCCGGGAAATTCTCCTCGCCGTCGGGGCTGAAATAGCCGAAGGTAACGCTGTTGTCGGTGGTGTCGTCGATCGTCCACACCCTCTTGTTGTAGCCGATGATACCGCCGTGCAGGCAGTTGGTGCCTTCGTTCGCGCGAAGCTTTATCTCCTCACCGTTGAGGGTAAACTTCGCGTCCGCGATACGGTTCGCGTATCTTCCGACAAGCGCGCCCTGTGAGCTTGTGCCGTTCACATAGCCTTCGAGGTCATCGTAGCCGAGGACAACATCGTCGGTATTGCCGTTCTTGTCCGGCACAAGAATACTTACTATCGCGCCGCTGTAATTTGTGAGCTTAACGGTCATGCCCTTGCTGTTTTTCAGCGTGAAGAGGAAGACCTTATAGCCGTCCGTCATTCCGAATACTTCTTTTTCGATCATATCTGTGTACCATTTCCTTTCAGATAATTCTTAAGGAAACGATGATTAAAGACCGTATGTCGATTGTACCACAGATTTAGTCGGCAGATTGTACGAATTTTTCGCAGGCATACTGGCGTATGTCAAGGAAAATTTGTGCAAGATGACGGCTGAAGATATGGTGCAAGCGGCGTGCGGGATTTAATCAGCGGATCCTTAATATTTGAACCTTCGGGCTTGCCCTCGGGTCGATTCCGTAGGGGTCAGAACTGCCAGTACAGGAAGGGGTTGTTGGTGCTGTTTACAAGCAGTACAGTTCCTGCCGCGAGGATTAAGATGTTGCATATAAGCGTGGAAACGCCGATCGCGTTCTGCCCCGCTTCGCTGTCCTGGAGCTTTGTCCGGAGCCACGGGACAAGGGGAGTGCTGAATATCACTGCTGCGGCGATAAGGAAGATATTGTTCATGAATGAAGTCTGAGTGCCGATGTCGATGAGCGGGTTGCCGTTGGCTCCAACAAGGTCGCCGAGGAAGGTGAGAAGGCTGTTGAGCCCTCCGCTCGCGTCGTTGAAGTAGAAAATTCCGAATCCCACCACGATAACGAGCTTTGCATAGATGTGCATGACCGCGGAAGGGACTTTTTTAAGTTTCTTGCTGCCGATAAGGCGCTCGATGAAGATGAACACGCCGAAGTACAGTCCCCAGATGATGTAGTTCCAGCTCGCGCCGTGCCAGAAGCCTGTGCAGAACCATACGAGGAACAGGCTCACGTACTGTCTGCGCTTGCCGAAAAGCGGCACGTAGAGCAGGTAATCGCGGAAAAACGTTCCGAGGGAGATATGCCAGCGCTGCCAGAACTCGGTGATGTTCTTTGAAACGAACGGATAGCGGAAGTTCTCGTCGAAGTGGAATCCGAAGATCCGCCCGAGCCCTATCGCCATGTCGGAATAGCCCGAGAAATCGTAGTAAACATAAAGCGCGTAGAGTATGACGGCGTACCATGTTCCCGCGACGGAAAGGGTGCTCAGGTCGCCGCCGAAGTATTTTTCGACGATGTCGTAAAGGCTGTTGGCGATGATAGCTTTTTTGCCGAAGCCGAAGATAAAGCGGGTTATGCCCGAGCTTATGTCTTCGAGGGAGCTTGTCCTGCTGCCGATCTCGTTTTCGATCAGACTGTAACGCACGATAGGGCCCGCGACGAGCTGCGGGAACAGCGAGATATACAGCAGGAGCCTGCCGTAGTTCTTCTGCACCTGCACCTTGCCCCAGTAAACGTCCATGATGTAGGAGATGATCTGGAAGGTGTAAAAGCTTATGCCTATCGGGAGTGCTATATGCGGAAGCGGGATATCCAGCCCGAACCAGCCGTTGAGATTTGAGATGAAGAAATCGGTGTACTTGACAGCGACCAGCATTCCAAGACTGTAAACGAGGGACACGGCGAGCCATGCTTTAGCGCCGGGAGATCCGCGGTGCTTGTCGATGAGCCGTGCGAAGAAGTAATTGAGGGTTATGCTCAGCAGCAGCAGCAGCAGCCAGAATGGGTTGCTCCACGCATAGAAGATCAGCGAGAATGAGATCAGGACGACATTGCGGTATGTGACATTTTTGCTCGCGAAGTAGATCGGTATCAGTGCCGCCATGAAGATGTAAACAAATATCAGGTCGGTAAATTTCATACTTGTCTCCAATAATATAGTATCGCATATATTATACATTATAATGGTATTATTTGCAACTGTTTTAAGAAAAATTTTCAAAAAATTTGAGTTTTTGGATTAATAACGCAGAAAATCAGTGCAAAAATAATATTTTGCTTGTTTTAGCCGATATTTTGGCTTAAAAATCGGATATTTCGGCTGTTTTGAGCGATATTTCGGGCAAAAATCGGGATATTTTTAATAAAACCGCGTATGCTGAATCTGAAAAAACGGATATATTTTCAAAAATAAGATGATTTGAATTTTCACAATGTGATAGAAATGTGAAAAATAAGATGGCTTGAATAATGCGTTCAAAACCGTTTGCAGAGCGGATTCAGAAATCGAGGAAATTCTGATAGCATCAAAAATCAGAGAACTGCGTAAAATAATTTCACATTGGAAGATAATTCTCAAATCATGGGATTTTTTTGCAGTTTATTGGTAATTTTACAGCCATATCTCACCTCCAAGCCATGAAAACGGTATGAAAATGAATATTGCTTATTGCATAATGTCAAAAAATGGAGCCGGATCAGACATAAAATCAAAGTACGGTTTCGGACGCAGATCCGGATATGAGATAATGGGCGGACAAACAGAAGTCGATATGATATAAAGTATCCCGAGCAATTCTGACGAATCATTAAAATTTTAGCAGCGTCAGATCTGATATAAATCAGTAAATTGTTCCACAGTTCCGGTGCTATATATTTCAAAAATATACCCTGCTTTGAAAATAATACGGATAACAAAAAAATACTGCCTGTATGGTAGCTTTTAGATCACACTTTATATATAAAACGACCTTGGAATGATTGTCAGCTGAAATTAACGAATTGTTCAAATTTCAAGAATATGTTCATAGATAGTACACGTGTTAGGCTCAGCATCTCACGTGAGCTTTGGAGCGGCGAAACTATGTTTTCGGTATCTGTTATGAACTTATAAGACAGCCGTTACCATAAAGCAGCGTATTACAGAGGTAACTGCATAGATTCTCGTCGGGTCGGAGCGACGAGAACCTATACAGTTCGGATAATTCCTGAATAGTCGAGAACGTGCTTGATTTTGTGAAATATGCACATACAAATCATCGCAGAATTGGAACTTTTCAGATGAACTAAAGCGGTGGTTATTTCTGTTTTGTGAAAAATACAGTCGTTTGAATTTTCACAAAATGACAATTATTTTGCTGTAAATACGCATTGTAAACGAAAACGCTTGTGAAAAATCAATCAAATTGATTTTTCACATAAAACATGATCCGATTAACTTTTACGGATCAGACCGTCTGAACGCACGTAAAATTATGAGCCGTAACCGAAAATGCGGCGCCAAAACGCTGAGTCTGAGCGTATGGATAATCAGATGACTTGTTTTTTCGGGTGATCCTTTCAACATATATTGTTCACATTATACAATGTTAGTGAATAAAACAATTCATTTTTTCGCCTGTGCGTGAACAGAATGAATGTGAACATCTCCGAAAGTGATGACGGGATTTTTTCCAAAATAATGTCATCTGAATTTTTTAAACCCGTGTCGAACTATGTTTATGACACGGATTTTCTGTCGATGAAAGGTTTTTTATGTGGAAAATAGTCAAATCAAATCGCATGGTTAAGCCATTTACGGCGATTCGGCGGCAAACCTTACGCAGATGTTCAAAAGCAATCAAAAGATTTTTCAACAGGTGAAAAATCAAATGACGTTAATTATGTATAAAATGACAGAAAATCACCAAAATGTATTGTAATTCAACACATTTCAACCGATTTTGCCCGAATATTCCACGCATTTCGGTTGAAAAAAGTCAAAATATGGTTGAATTTGTGGATAAATAAATAGAATGACGCAATTTTTTCAACAGTGGTTTCCTGCGGATTTTTTAGTCAAATTGCATAAAAGCATTCGCTTGATAATAACGAATCTTTAGGACCACAGCACCCGTGATCAAAGAAAGAGAAAAGATAACTTATCAAAAAGATAGGTAAGCGCCGATGATCAAGAGGACTTGGAACCTGCAGCTGTGCAATCGAAAGGAATGTTGGCAGAAGACAGTGACAAAACCACCGAAAAGGAAATATCATCTGAAAAAAGTGGAAATCAGAGATGTTCAAATTTTAAGAAAAATATCCGAAAAACAAACCTCCGTAAGAAATCAAAGGAAATTTCTCAAATGGGTAACGATACACTCACCAAAAAACAGAGCGTCTGAAACGGAGGTGCAAAATATCGGACTGACGTATATGAAAGAACCAAACAGTAGAAAGAAAGCTGTAAATCAATCTTAAAATATGAACACAAAAAGGATATATCATAATCGGAAATTCAAAACCGCTCCTGAAAAAAATTCAGAAAAAAAGTGTTTTGGGAATAAAAATCACTTGACAATTTAATATAAATAAGGTATTATAAAATATATATGTGATAGAACCGGGGGAAAATACTTTGTATTTCGGAAGTGTAAGATTTTTCAAGCACGTGATCGTGTTTGTTACTATACTATTAATTATAATTCCGTGCGTGTTCTGTTTCATTCTCGGGTCAAAGGCTGCGGAGCTTGAAGCGGACAATGAGAAGCTTAAAGCGGAGATCGGCGAGTATCAGCTTTCCGGACATCAGTCAAGATATGAAGCGGACGAGCTTTTCTCGCTTTACAAGGAGAACCTTGAAAACAAGGACGGGTTTCTGAAACTCGCGTTTGAATATGACGAGAGTATGTACAAGGCTGCGGCAGGGATTGAGAGCGAAACTGCTCCCACAGCCTCCGACGCTGTGATAACCGCCGCTCCCGAGAGCACGGCAGAGTTCACACACTCAGGCACAATAATCCTGAATGATGACCCTGATTCAATAAACAGCGGCGTACCCGCATATCAGATGCTCTACCCCGAACTGTATGCGGACGTACCCGACAATATCGTCTATAACGATGACATGGACTATGTTTATCTGACCTTCGATGACGGTCCCTCAAAATACACACAGAATATCCTCGACTATCTCGACGCCTACAACATCAAGGCGACGTTCTTCGTGGTGCCTGACGGCAGCGAGGAAAGCAACGCGCGGCTGAAGAAGATAGCCGACAAGGGGCATACGATAGGTATCCACACTGCTACGCACGAATACAACAAGATCTACGAAAGCGTCGAAGCATACCTTGAAGATTTCAAGATCGCTTACGACCGCGTTTATGACGCGACAGGCATAAAATGCAATCTGTTCCGTTTCCCGGGCGGAAGCATAAACGACTACAACACGGAAGTGCGCGAGGAGCTTATCGCGGAGATGACACGGCGCGGGTTCATATACTTCGACTGGAATGTCGATACAAGTGACGCGCTCGGCGCGACATGGACGGAAATGTACAACAACGTGCGCACCCAGACTATCGACAAGAACCGTGCGGTCATTCTCATGCATGACTACAACGGCGGTTGGAACACGATACTTGTCCTCGAAGACATCATCAAATGGATAATCGGCAACGGAAAGAGAACATTCCACATAGACAAGCTCACCGAGTACGTGAAGCCTGTGCAATTCTGATAAATTCCGCGTTTCACGGATAAACACATATCGAAAGGAGTACGGGGCTTACGGGCTCCGGTCATCAAAATGGGTTTAAAGGACAATTTTCAGCAGGCGCTGCGAGAGCTCACCGGCACAGATAAAGAGGAAAATGCCGCCAAGCAGAACAAGGCGTCTATCGATGCTATGAAAAATGCGGTAGCGGCAGGCGATACCGGAGAATTTGATGCTATCAAGGAAATAGACCGCCGCGCGGCAGCTGCGGCAAGCGAATACGACAGACAGCAGCGCGTGTTCACGGACGGCGCAAGCGAACCGTATGACCGCTACACAAACGAGCCGTATTACGCTCAGACGCAACAGCAAAGCTCATTCGGCAAGGACGTTGACTATAACGCTCAGACAGGGTCGTTCCTCGGGATAAACGAAGACCGGTCGTCACTTTCGCTCGGACAGGGAATGCCGACCGGTAATAATCAGCAGGAACCCGGTCTTTCTTTTTCCTCGCAGGATACGGGAGCTTCTCAACAGCCCCGTCAAAACGCTTATCAGCAGCCCCAGCAGAACGCTTATCAGCAGCCCCAGCAGGGCGGCTATCAGCAGTCTCAGCAGAACGCTTACCAGCAGCCTCAGCAGAACGCTTATCAGCAGTCTCAGCAGGACGGCTATCAGCAGCCTCAGCAGAACGGCTATCAGCAGTCTCAGCAGAACGCTTATCAGCAGCCTCAGCAGAACGGCTATCAGCAGTCTCAGCAGGGCGGCAGTGCAAACTCCTATTACACAGGCGCTCCCGCGGCAAGCAACCCCGCAGCCGACCAGGCTCGCATATTCAGCGCCGCGCGGTACGGTCACCCGCTCAACGAGGACGACGAGATAACAGTTATCTCCAAGAACACCGTTATCGACGGAAATGTCCGTTCCTTCGCGAATATGGCGGTTGACGGAAACATCAAGGGCAACATCGAGACTACAAAGGACATCGACCTTAACGGCAAGATAGTCGGAAACATAGCCTGCAACAACGCACAGATGCGCACATCGCAGATACAGGGCAATATCCAGATGAAGGGCAACGCGTACATGGAGCGCGATACACTCCTTATAGGCGACCTCACATCGACCTACGCGAATGTGAACGGCAAGATAAAGGGCAACCTTGACATCACAGGAAAAGCGGAGCTCAAGAGCGACGCAGTGGTGTTCGGAGACATAAGCGCGTCAACTATAACAGTAAACGACGGAGCTATCATACAGGGCTACGTCAGCACAACGTTCCTCAACAAGGAGGAAAGCAAGAACATCTTCCCCGATACGATAACTATCGGCGAATAAAGCTGTCCCCCCGCTCGACGGAGCAATACCGCGGCAGGGGGACTTTTATGCACGGAGAGCGGAAATATGGAATACTATTACAAAACGGACTGTCTTGACCTCAGACAGACCCTAGAAAGCGGTCAGTGCTTTCGTTGGCGCAGATGTGAGGACGGCTCCTACGTCGGCATATCCGGCAGAGACATACTGAATATCCGACAGGTGAATGACGGTGTGATACTCACTGCCGACAGCGAAAGCAGCATACAGCGCTGGCTTGCGTACTTCGACTGCGGCACCGATTATGAAACTATCATACGTCAGTTTGCCGCGGACGAAACGCTCCGGCTCGCGTCACAGGAGAACCGCGGCATACGCATACTGCGGCAGGAGCCTTTTGAGACGCTGATAAGCTTTATCATCTCGCAGAACAACAACATTCCCCGCATAATCGGCATAATCGAAAGACTTTGCGAGAGTTTCGGGGAGAAGATAAGCGACAAATACGGCGGAATGTGGACTTTCCCCGACGCAAAGACCCTTGCCGCCCTCTCGCCGGAGGAGCTTGCCCCGCTTCGGGCAGGATTTCGTGTGCGGTACATACTTGACGCGGCGAACAAGGTGGCGGACGGCAGGGTGAGCCTTGATGAAATATACGACATGAGCTATGACGAGGGCAAGGCGTATCTCAAGACCATAACAGGCGTGGGTGACAAGGTGGCGGACTGTGTACTGCTGTTCGCGTACCACAAGACCGAAGCGTTCCCGTCGGACGTCTGGATAAAGCGCGTGGTGGCAGAGTATTACAGCGACGGACTTCCCGAGTGTATGGGCGACTACAAGGGTATAGCACAGCAATACCTTTTTGAGTATTTCAGAAAGCGTACTCCGTTAAAACAGAACTGAAAGGAACGATAGATATGATATGCAATAAATGTGGCTGCAGGATAGACGAGGGCTCGGTATTCTGTCCTGTGTGCGGCAGCAGACAGGTCGAGGTGGCGGAGCAGGTATCTGCGGCTCCCAAAGCTCCCACCCCCATAATAATACCCGTTTCCGAGCCTGCACAGGAGCAAGTCTCTGTTTCGGAGCCGGTACACACAGAAACGTCCGCTCAAAAGACAGAAAGACCCGCTCCCCGCAAGCGCAAAAAAGAATTTTTCGGCGCGGGAGCTTTTGCGCTGTGTCTTATACTGATACTGCTCCTTTCCGCTTCAACGGGAGCTTTCGCGTACCTGTACTTTGCGGCGATAGGAGCGATATGAGCGACACACTGAAAAAGGTACTGAAACTCTCGGCATTGATAATTGTATCGGCGTTCATCGGCGTTATGCTCGGTCAGTTCATGTCGAATTACGAGATGAGGTTCTCGTTTTCGCGCCGCTACATCGGGAACTACCGCGGGATAGATATTTACGAGACAGGCGACATCAATGAGGAAAACATGAGAATGCATTTGCAGATGTTGTCCGACGCGCCCGAGGAGCTTGCCGAGTGTACGGACAGGCTTTACTTTACCGGGACGGACGTAGCGCTTCCCGTGAATGACGAGGAGCTTGGCGATGTGCTCGGGCTGACCCAGGGCAGTACAGTTTATATCTCAACATCGAGTTTCAGTGCTTATGTGGTGTTCCACGAGCTGTTCCACGCGTATGACAGCGCCCACGGTGACATTTCCGAAAATTCGCGCGAGTTCAGAGAGATATATGCGAACGCGGGACATACCGTGCCTGTTTTCGCGGCTTACAGCAGTGACTACCCCGCGGAGTTCTTTGCACAGGCGGGTGCAATGTGCCTTGTCATGCCGTTTGAGATGAGCCGCGCCGCGCCGTCGGTGTACGAGTACTACTCAGAGCTTTTAGAGAAAAAGAATTAGCGGAGAGAGAACAGAGAGGACAGAAGAACAGAATGGGGCGCCGCCCCAAACCCCGCTGGGGCTCTGCCCCCGTCCCCGCAGGGGGCTTCTCGCCCCCTTGACCCCTCGCCAGCGACGCGCTGGAGCCGACCCCGTAACACGGAGATTAGTAACTCACTTCGCAGCGACAAAGAAACAGCAGACCCGCAACAAACAGGTCTGCTGTATTTGTTTGCTATGAACAG
>JAGBLA010000029.1 GCA_017635675.1 Ruminiclostridium sp. | reverse complement strand
TGCCTGCCGGTGCTGCCCGACTATCACATTGAATGGAGGCTCGTGTCAAGATGACCGTGGAATAAATGCGGTCAGATTATCTGCCGTTTTGGTAAGTCTTGCTGCTGCATGACAGTCTGATGTAGTTGTTAATTTTGTACTTTTTCTCAGCAGCGAGAAAAAGTACCAAAAAGCGCCGCCGCCGCTTGGGGTCGTCGAGCCTCCGCTTACCATTCAGCAGATATGTCATTGCAGGTGGGAGGCCTCCTCAACCCTGCGCGGCGGTCTGCCGGGATTTCGGAGTTAATACCGTAAAAACACAAAACAGCAGACTTGAAAGTAACAAGTCTGCTGTATTTTTTTTGCTATGAACAGAGTAACGAGTCTCCGTTGTACGGTACCGGCTCCAGCGCGTCGCTGGCTCAGGGTGCAGGGGCGGAGCAAGCCCCTGCCGGGGTTTGGGGCGGCGCCCCAATCTGTATTTCTGTCCCCTCTGTTCCTCTCTGTTCCCCTCTGTTCTTCTCTGTTACAATCTGCCGTCGAAAGCGCTGCCGGAGCCGCCGAAACCCGAACCGACGGCGGTGTAGCCGGAGGTTTTTTTGCGGTCTGCGTTGACGGCTTCGAGCTCGGAGCGAAGTTCCTTGACACGTGCGTCAACGCGGGCAGCGGCTTGTTTTTCCTTGTCGGAGAGCGAGATATAGACAGAATGGAGCTTTACGGCAGCCTTATGTATCTCGCGGAGCTCGGGAGCGAGCCCGAGGGGGACGTTAGCGCCACGGAGCATACGGTGAACGAGGTCACTTTCGCTGTCGGAGCACTCGGAGCAGGCGTCATCGACATCTGCGCGGAGCTTTCCCATAGCTTCTATTATCTGAGCGCGGCGGGAGACTATCTCTTCGAGGGTATCATCGATATCGGAGGTGATTATCTCGGCGGTCGCCGAGCCGTACATTTCCGAAACGCGGGTCATATCCTCGATGTCTGCGATTATTCTTTTCTTGATATCATCAGTCATAGGCGTCACACCCTTTATACCTTAGGCATAGCCGCCACCTGTGCGAACGCGTCTCTCAGATCCGCGAACATGGGGATAAGCTCCTTGATCATCGGTATATCCTTCTTCATGTTCGCCGTGATAAGCTGGCGGTTGAAGTAATCGTACAGCGCATCGAGATCCTTTGACATGGGTATCTTCATATCGAGCACGGAACGCAGCGCGTTCACGATGTCCTGGGTCTTCTGCAGGGATTTGTTTGCGCCTGCATAGTTCTTCCCCTCTATCGCTATTATCGCGAGATTCATCTGCTTTTCAGCCTCATCGTACAGCTTTACCACTATCTCCATGGGAGTGAGTGTCTGGAGAGACTGTTTTTTGTATTCAGAATATGCGTTTGCCGCCATGAAACTATACCTTCCTTTTTTCTCTTTAGGGTACAGCGGCACGGTTTTCGTCCTGTGCGGCTGTGTATCATGTTTTGTTTCCCCCGCATTGCTGCGGGGGAACACTTATATTACTGGAAATAGGACATGAACGATGCCTGCTGGCTGTTCATAGTACCGAGAAGAGACTCCATGTTCGAGTATCTCTTCCAGAGACGGTTCTGTTCGTTCTCATAGCGCTTGTTGAGCGAGGTTATCTGTGTCTTTGTGCGCTTGATAGCGTTGTATATCTCGTTGTCCTTTGCCGAAGAGCCTGTCGCGAGACCCGCCTTTCTTATCAGCGAGCCCTTATCCTTGCCCGTGGAGCCTATGCCGTTGTCGAGAGCGGCGGAGAACTTCTTCATAATGCCGTTCTCGCTGTCGGAGAAGAGCTTCTGGATATCGTCAAGGTGGTTGGTTATCGCGTCGTCAAGCGCCTTTTCATCAACAGCCGCGAACATACCGTGCTTGTTGTAGTCGCTTACGGTCTTGATACCCATGAGCGAGAGTGAGAACGTGTTTCCGTCGAGACCCTCAACGCTTCCCATGAGAGCCGTGCGCAGTCCCGTCATTACCGTTGAGGTGATGCTGTCGTGGTAGAGCAGACCCTTCTTAGCCTTCTCCTCCCACTTTTCCTCCTGCTTTTCGGAAAGGTCGAGTTCTTCCTTATCCGAATCTGTGAGGAAGTAGTAGTCCTTCTCGGGCTTTTCGTCGAGGTACTTGTAAACGTCCTCAACGAGCTGGTTGTAGTCCTTCACGAAGTCCTTTATAAGGTCCTTGATAGCCGATGTATCCTTGCCCACGGAGACTGTGAACTCCTCGCCCGTCTTTGCGGTGGAGGACACGGTGAACGTTGTGCCGTCAGCCTCAATGGTGTTGGAGTCGCTCTGATAGCTCTTGCCGTTTATCATGACTTCGAGGTTCTCGCCCTCTGTCTTTGTGCCGCCCGTTATGCCGAGCGCCGCGAGCAGGTTGCCGCCGTTCGTGTCTTCGAGGTCGAGCTGTCCGTTCACGCCGTACTTGTTGGCTGTGACGGTGAACGCGTTGTCAAGGGACGAGTAAGTCATCTTGACGCCCGCGGAGGACGCGTTTATCTTCTTCATCATGTCGTTTACGGTGGTATCGCCGCTGAAGGAGAAGTCCTTGCCGTTTATGGTGAAGTTGTAATTGCCGTTCTCGTCGGCGGTCGCGCCGATGTCCGAGAGTTTCGTGGAGTTGGTTATCTGGGATATAGATGTTGTGGCGTCGGCTCCCTCGTTGCCGAGTGTTGCGGCGTTGTTTGCGCTTCCCGCCCCGACCGTCATCGAAACGTTCACATAGTTCTTCACCGCGGGATCGCCCTCGTTTGCGCCGGGGGTCTCGGTGTAGGCTCTTACCGTTGCCTTGTTGTCAGCCTTGTCATAGCTTACCTCGAACTTCGTGCCGTCGACCTCAAGGTTGCCGATGCTGTTCTTGAGCGCGGACTCGTTGAAGTGGTCGATGATGTTGTCCTTGGACATATCATAGCTTGCGCCCGCCTCGTTGTAAACAGACTTCTTGTACTGTGTGAACAGATTGCTTTCCGAGCTCTTCCATGTGTCCTTGTTCAGGTGCCAGCTGTCGGATTCGATCTGATCGTTCTTCCATGTGGAGAAATCCTTCATCGGGTCGTCAGCCTGCGCGTCCGAAAGCTCGGAATCTGCGTTCGCTGAAGCCCAGTTGTACAGACCTACCGAGGTCTCGCCCTCTTCAAGTCCGTCCTTGTAAGCGTTGTAAGCCGCAATAGTATCATCGCTCAGATGAGATGCAGCGTAAACATCTTTGTACGTGTCATACCCTGTGGTGTAGTAATCGTCATCGTAGTCGATCTCACCGTTTCCGGTACCCTCATACTTATGGTCGAGCTTTGTGAGCTTTTCGGAAAGCTCGGCGGAGAGGTCGTCCGCGCTGCTGAGATACGCATACGCGCTCTTCATTGCAGGCTCGGCTTCTTCGATCGCTTTCTTGTACTCCTCTTTGTCCTGCGCCCACTCATAAATACCCTTTGCAGTCTCACCGATGTGACCTGACTCAAACTCGGTTTTATATGTGTCATAAGCGCTTACCGCATCGGAGGAAAGTGTGCTTCTTGCGAAGCTGTCCTTGTACTCGGTGTATTTAGCGTTGAGATCCTCGTCAGCTTCTATCCACTTGCTCATGCGGCTGTCTTTGTCTGCTGCGAGAGCGTTATTGTAGAGCGCGTTGATGTCATCGTCGGAAGCTGTCTCTTTCCACGACTTGAACGAATCATAGCGCACTGATTCCTTATAGTCGTCAGCTACCTGCTTATACAGCACAGCAGCGTCCATGATCTCCGCCTCGATAGCGTAAGCTTTCTGCTGAACATCTTCATCGGAAGCGTCGTCGCCCAGCTCCGTTCTTGCAAGCTCCTTGGAATAATCGCTTATATGACGGGAATGATCAACTTCGCCGGTAGAGGTGTTTATCATTCCGGAGCCGATAGCCCTGTCAAAGTGCGAGGACTCTATCGTCTGGAAAGACGTGCTTACAGTCTTGTCACCGACCTGGAATGAAACGGTGTTCGTGCCGGTCTTTAGGTCGGCGCTCGAAAGGTCGATAGTGTTGGTATCCTTCATCGAGCCCACGCCGGACATAGTTATGCCCTTGCCCGCGCGGGACTTTATTTCGCCGCTGTCGTCAACATAGACCATGCCCCTGTTGCCTGCCGAGCCTACGGAGTCATTGCTCTCGCCGAACTCCTCTTCGAGCTTGTCGTTTATGTTGTTTATGGTCGCCGCCGCGTCTGCTCCGCCCGTGAAACGTATAGTCTTCTCGGTATCGCCGACGGTCACGGTAAGACCGTACTCCTTGCCGCTTTCAAGCGAGGACAGTTCTATCTTCGCGTTGCCGCTTATGGACTTGCCCGTTATCTTTGCCTGCTTTGCGGTCTTGGTCACGTTTATCTTGTAGTCGCCGGGGTTGGAGTTTACGGTAGTCTGGGCGGTGATACCCGAAGCGAGGGTCTCATTGTTGCCCGCGTCATACACCTTTGAGGCATACTTGTTCCACATAGCCGCGCCCGAGATATAGGAATCCTTGTTGAGAATATCGAAGTATTTGTTCTTGATATTCTGCATTTTTCCTATGATATCACGGTAAGCCTCCTGGGTCGCCTCGTATTTCAGCACATTGCGCTCCTGCTTGGTGGCTTTGAGCTTGGTGTTCGCAGTAAGAGCGTTTATGATAGACTCGGTATCGAGACCCGAGTTCATACCGCTCATTCTGATCATATCATTTGCCATAGTAGATCAAATCCTTTCCGTATTCAAGCTCTCCGATCCGTCGGAAAGCCGTTTGCCTTACTGCCCTTCCTTGTTTTTGAGCAGCGCTGCGAGCGCGTCCTTGGAAACTGCCTGTGAGGAATCGAGGTTTGTCTCCTGCGCGTGCTTGAGTTCATTGCGTATTATCTTGATATCCTTAGGTGCCGAGATGCCGAGCTTTACTCTGTCCTTTGCGACTTCAAGAACGGTTATCTCGATGTTGTCGGCGATAATAACACTCTCCTCCGCTTTTCTTGTAACTACGAGCATCACTTCACCTCCCGCTGATCGTAAACCGGCATTCTGAACGGATAATCAAGGGGAAGTATCACCTGTATCGCCCTGTGAGCCGACTTGTTGATGACGATAGGCGACTTCATGTTGACGGTGGTGTGCTTGTAATCCGCGGGGACCTTTGCAATGACGAGAGCCGCGGCATCGTCATTGTCGCCGAGCCCGAGCTGCGAGCGCTCATTGTCCGCGAGGACAACGGTAAATCCGCCGTCTATGAGCACAGGGTTGAAAACGATAAAGCACAGCGAAGGGTCGTCGAGCGACTGGAGCCACATCGGGAAAACTCCCTCACCGAGAGGCGAAAGAAGCGCGAAACGCTTGTTTTCCTCAAAGGCGTAAAGCCCGTTGGGGAAATCATAGATGTCTTCCTCTTTAACTTCGATAGTCCCAAAATCCCGTGTTTCAATATTCAGCATATTCGTTTCCTTTCGTTGTCACGGAGCCTGCGAGCCGCACGCCCCGGTTTTTGTGGAGCTTACCGGCTCAGCCGCGTACATCGACTTTCGGAACATAGTTCGGGTCGGACTGCGGCGGAACGTATATGGGGTCGCCGAGGTATTCTATCTCGACTCTGTTGCGCTGGGTCATGGTGAATTCCACCTTGCCGGGGATAAATTCGAGCGGCACTATGCCCGCGTTCTCCCAGTCGATGTTCACATCTCCCGCGTCATAGTTGATGTTGAGCACGCCGTCCTCAAAGGTAACGTCGGCGCCCTCCTTCGGGAGAAAGTCCATTATCGTCTGAATGGTCTGACCCGCCTTGTTGTTCTGAGCGGCGATCTCTGCGGGGGAAACACCCTTTACAAGCTGATTTCCCTCGTTGACTATCTTTGCGGTTGCCTCGAAAGCCACATGGATACCGTTCTCCGCGTTTCTCTTTACAAAATCGGCATTGTTGTAGTTGCCGTAGCCCATGCTTGAACGAGCGCCGTAGGTGTCGATCTTTATCTTCGGCAGCTCCGAATGCATCTGAAGATCGCCGTGATCGGTCTTGATGTTCATTTTGAGCGCCTGATCCGGGTTGTTTATCTTCGGATTTGAGAGCTCGCCCTTTCTGATACTCATTTCTACCTTTATCGGTATGGTCGTTATGCTTAAAAGATTGTTGTCAACCATCGCTAATCAGCTCCTTTCATTTATAATATCAGTGGATATAATCGAATATAGTCTGCGAAAGCACCGACGAGCCCATCTGAAGCGACGCGTTATAGACGGATTCAAGCACCTTCCAGCGTGTTATCTCGCTCGGCAGGTCGGTGGATTCGATATCGTTCTGCTTTTCCTTGGTGTTTATCATAATGCCTTCAAGTCTGTCCTGGCTGAACTCGATGAATTTTGAGTTCGTACCGAGATCCGCGATAGCTATTGAAAGGTTCGACTGAGCGGCGTAAAGCAGGTCGGCGTATCTTGCTACCATCTGCTGGTCGCCCTGTCTGAGAAGCTTTGCGGAATCGAGGATAAGCTGCATTATGTTGTTTGCGTAGCCGTCGACCTCGGTGAACTCGAACTGAGCGCCCTTGGTATCGGCGTTGTCGATGACTATCATATAATCCTTGTTGGGGCTTACGATAGTACCTGTCTCTGTGAGGTACGGCACCTCGGGAACTCCGAAAGTGCCGGAAACCGCTATGCCCCTGTTGGTCGCGGCAGCGGTAGCGTCCGCGTCGCCGGGGTTCACGTTGAGCACCACTCGCTTGCCGTTGACGTTCACCGCGTAAGTGTAGGTCTTTGCGCCGGAGGCGTCCGTTTCGGCAGCCTTCGGGTCATTCACGAGGGAATCGACATCTATTCTGTCCTTTGAGAAGGGGTCGCTCTCGTCGCGCTCGGTTATCGGCACATCGGCAAATTCATATCCGTTCTTCACATCGGCGGCGTGCTTGCCGGATTCGTCCATGATAAGACCGTTTGCGTAAACGAGGAACTTGCTGTTCCCGCCGAACTCGTCCGTTATCGCGGCGGTGAGGTTGTTCACACAGTCGGTGACGTTGTCGCCGCCCTGGAAGTCAACGAACTTTGTTCTGCCGTTCATGTTTATCTGGAGCGAATAGTATTCGTTCGATGTCATCGACGTGAAGTCGACAGCGCCTGTGACGGGGTCTATGGGCGCATTTTTATAGGTATATATATCGTTGTAGTCTATGTATTTGAACTGACCGTACTCGTCCTTGGCGGGGTCTGTATCGGTATGACCCGGAACGAGCTCGGCGGTCTCCTGAAAAGCCTCCTTGAGCGCGTCGTTTATGGTCTCGACGAGCTTCTGGTTATCGTCGCCCGCGGCTCTCTGGAAAGCCACAGTCCTCTGGCGTCCGCCCATGGAGATATTCATGGCGTAGGGATAACCCGCCTGAATGGAATTGAGCTCAATGGACGCGGTCTTGTGTGTCATGCCGCAGCCCGTACACTCCGCGCCGTTGAAGGTTATGGGAAGCGCGGACTGGTCGTCGATACGGTCGGTGTTGGAGTTTGTCACCATGCCGATACCGATATCGAGGTAGGAAGTCCCGCTGTACGGGAACGCGTTGAAATCGTTGGTGGAGTTTATCGCGACACCGTTGTAGGTAACGTACTTGCTGTCGCCCGAGCCCTCTATCTTGAACGCGGGGGTCTCGTTGTTGAGCCCGCCGAATATCTTTCTGTCGGCGATATCCACGTTGAGGGACTGCACCATTTCCTCGGCGTAGTTGTCAACGGACAGGGCGATTATGTTGAGGTCGTCCTGGTTCCTTGTGCCGTGAGCGCCCTCGACGAGCTTTTCATAGGTCATCGCGAGTATCTCGGACAGTGACATGAGCGACGATTCCGCGTTGGTATAGATAGAATCGGCGGTCTTTAAGTTGTCCTGATAAGTCTCTATCTCGCTCATGGACTTGCGCACGCGAAGCGCTCTTGCCGCGTCAATGGGGTTCTCGCTCGCGCGGTCGAAATTTCTTCCCGAGTATATCTTCTTTTCCGAATTGTACTTATCCGTGTAATTGGTCTCATACCTGCTGAGGTAATTTCTTCGGATAGTCTCACCTGCTATTCTCATTGGAAACCCTCCCTACACATTAAAGTCCAACTCTGCCGGTATTGTTGATAAGCCGGTCGAGACAGTCGTCAAGCGCTGTCATAAGTCTTGCGCTCGCGTTGTACCAGTTCTGGTACGTGAGCATATTGATACCTTCCTCGGTCTCGGAAACGCTCGATACCTGGTCTCTGCTGTCGAGCAGGGCGTTGGTGGTAGCGTATGCCGCTTCATACCTGCTGTTGTGGAAGTCGATGTTCTGGCTTATGCGGTTGCTTATAAAGAGCAGGTAATCGTAGCAGGTGCCTTCATAGTCACCTCTCGTGCCGAATTCAAGGCTCTTCTTGTTGAGCTGTTCGACTATCTGGTTCACGTGGTTTCCGTCGAGGGAGAGCGACCACAGCCCCGTGGTCTTGTCCTGCACCTCGCCTATCATGGTGGGGTTCTTCATCCAGGCGTCCGCGATATGGATATTGCTTATCGACATATCTATATCCTCGTACTCGGCGTATCTTGTGCCGTTGCGGTCGAGGGTATCGTACTCCTTTGTGCAGAACAGCAGGCGGTCGGAGTCGATAACGTGACCCTCCTCGTCCACCGCGCCGTTGAAGTAGTTCATGTAGTTGCCGAAGGTATGTGCGAAAGCGCTCATAGCCGACTCATAGTAGGGTATGCCGTAGGAATCGTTCTGATAGCCCGTAGCGTAAACGCCGTTGCCGTTGAGCATATCCACGTAGGCTTTGAGCTCGCCGCCCGCGAAGGTCGCCTCGTCGCCGGAGGTCCAGCGCAGCACAGCCGCGTCGTATGCCGCGTAGTTGCGCAGGAGCTCGGAGGAGAACTCGCCCTCTATCTTGTTGCTGCCCTTCATATAGAGCTGCTCGTACTTTTCGCCGTTGATTATCTCCACGCCGTTCATGGATATCCTTACGGAGCCGTCGGCGTTGTCGTGGACGACGATGTTGCCCTTATAGGAAAGCTCGTCTATTAGAAGATTTCTCTCGTCGAGCATTTCATTCGGCCCGTAGGAGCCTGTCACGGACTCACCCTCGCCGAGCTTGCCCAGCGCCATTGCGGTGTACTCCTTGACAATGGACTTATTGTAGTTCACTATGCGCTCGATGATGTTGTTGGTATCCTCGATAGATGCGTCGAGGGATTCGAGGTTGGTCTCCTTGATGTCCTCAAGGTCGGCGTAGTAGGAATGGAGCAGGTTGGTCATGCTGAACGCTTCGTTTCTTACTATGCTCGCGAGCTCCTCGTTATCGGGCTGCTCCGCGTAGTTGGAGAGCGCCTTTTTGAATGTATCGAGGCTTGCGGTAAGTCCGTCGGTGGTGATGTTGTCGAGAACGGTCTCGACTTCGCGGAGGATATCGCACTTTGTGCTGTTCTCGGACACCGCGGGCGTTGCCTCACGGTATCTCTTGTCTATGTAGGGGTCGCGTATCTGGTCAACGCCGATACCGATAGCACCCTGTCCCGCGAGGGACATTCTCGATGTCTGCGACTGCCAGTAGCTGTACTTGTTCAGGTAGCTCGCACCGATATCGACGACCTGTCTCGTATATCCCTCTACCTTTGAGTTTGACAGGTTGCTTCCCGTTATATCAAGAGCCTTCTGTGAAAGCTGTATCGTTCTCTTGGACATTTCAAGTCCGAGGAATGTAGGACGCATGATATATCAATCCTTCCTTGTTGTGAGCTGTGTTTGACGCCGCGTCCGTGCAGCCTGCTTTGATACCGCCGGCTATCCTGTTCCGGCGTTTTATGTGTTCAGACGTTTCCGAAGAAACCGCCCGATGTGTTGTGCTTTGTGACCTTCACGCCCTTGCCCGTGTAGGTGGACGAGGTAACGTGAGGGCGGTTTATGAGCTTTTCCTGTACGGAAAGCTTACGCTCGATTATCTCAATGATATCCGCGTTCGTGGATTTTATGAATTCGACATGGCGCTCCATGGCAGAGCATTCAAGCGTGAGCTTGTTTTTGAGCTCCTCGGGGCATTCATTGAGAAGGTCTCTCGCCTTTTTCCCCGAAAGTCCGAGCCTCTGGAAAAGCGCGAGACGCTTAGCTTCGAGGTCGTTGCCCTCCATGATGAACTTCTGTTCGGTGGCGAGCGAGTCAAGAAGCCATGTCAGCTCATCTGCGATGACCTTTGCGCGCTTCTCGGAAACGAACGAGGACAGCGCCTCGAAGTGCTTATTGTATTTTTCCATAAATGCGATTACTTGTTTAGCGGTGTCTGTTGTCATTTCCGATTCCTCCTTTTGCGGAAATACGCGCGCGGACGGTCTTATGCCACGATAGCCGCAGCCACGGCTTCGGCGGATACGGGACAGTTGTCCCCCGCGTACTTGGCGGCGAGCTCTGCGAGTCTTTCTTCGCTTGCGGGAGCGTTGGCGCGTGCGGCGGCACCCGCTTTTGCGGCTGTAAGCGAACGTCCGAAATCAAATTCCACCTTGTCGGTATTTGTCCTGCCCTTCGCGGAAGCCTCCGACTTCTTTGAAGATACCGGCTTGCTCAGCTTTTTATATTGGCTGATAGAATTAAATTGCAGGTTGTTTATCTCCATTATATTTCAACTCCTTTGCAGTCAAATCACAGATATAGCACAGTAAACACAGATACTGCATTACATATATTATATCGTCAGTGCGGCTCAAAACTTTAGTTCTGTGACCGCGCGCCCCGTATTTTTGTGAATAATGCGGTATTTTCGCGCCGGATTTTAATCATATTGTCTGCATTTTACCGATAATATGTTCAAAGTGTTTACATTCGGGGCTTTGTGTGATATAATAACGCTGTGAAAAGCCTGCTGCATGGCGCTGCAATATACCTTATATTATACCATAGAAAATTTTTACGGTGCAGTCGGTTTTCGCAGTTTTGTAAAGTTTGACCAACATTTTTGTAAGAACGTACAAAGGAGAAAAGCAATGAAAAAATTCACAGGTCACATAGCCGCAGTTCTCGCGCTTGCCCTTATGACAGGCTGTGCGAACGGACAGGCACCCGCAGGTACCACGGCGGCGCAGACAACAACAACTGCCGCCGCTGATACGACCGCGGCAGCCGACACCACCGATACAACGACCGCGGCAGCCGACACCGCCGCCGATACAACGACCACGGCAGCGGAAACCACCGCAGCCGACGGCGGCAGCGTCACCAAGACCCCCATTTACACCGCGATATGCGACAAGGTGTACTACCGTGAGGACGCGAGCGTGGGCGAATTCGGCGAGCTTGTGTTCCCAACCGCCGTTATGCGCGTTTCAAGCGGTATGTACCTCGACAGCGAGAAGAACCCCGAGCTCTTCGTCCCCGACGAGTTCGAGTACAGCGGAGACCGCGCCGACCTCGGCACCGTTATACAGATATCCGAGGGCGACAAGATAAAGGACTGCACCGTAAAGGAAGCGCACACATACTTCATGTCCCCGTGGAATGACGCGCTCGGCGGCCCCGACCCCGACGCGAAGGAAGGCTTCACGCCGAGCGGGATAGGCATAAAGCTCGACGGCGAGGTGACGCTCACGGGTATGCTCCGCTTCTACTTCGACGAGCAGTACGCGATATCCTCGGGCGATATCCAGTTCATCGCCGACAACAGCTATGAGGGTTTCCCCGTGCCGATAGACATCTCCGGCGGCGATGATAAGTACGGTGTTATTGACTTCGACGCTCACGGCGGATTTGATCCCGATCAGGGCTATCTTGACGAGAAGTGGGGCGGCGGAGTATGCGTTTACTCCGATACCGTGGTGCTCCACCTGGGAAACCTGTTCAGCGACTATGCCGACAGGACGGAGCTTTACGACATTCTCGGCGGCGGCAAAGCCAACAGCTCCGCAAAGGTCGAGATAACCCTCACCGACCTTGACCTTTCGTGGAACGACAACTTCGGTACGGCGTACAGCTGCACCGCGAAGATAAAGGACGTAAAGGCTGTATCATAAATGCTTTGTTTCCCGCCGCGCGGCAGGTTTTCCGCCGGCGGGAAATTTTTTTTGCAACCTTGCGCGCCCGTGAAAAGTGTTATATACGAGACGGAAATATTGAGAGGACGAGAAAATGACGGAACTTTCCTTGAAGACGAGGGAAAGCTTTGATGCCGTTATGAGGAAGTATTCGGACATGGTGTACAGGCTCGCGTATTCGCGCACGGGCAGCACCTTCGATGCCGACGATATCCTGCAGGAGGTGTTCCTGCGCTACATAAGGGCGGATAAGACCTACAACGATGAGGAGCACCGCAAGTCGTGGCTCATACGCATAACCATAAACTGCACGCGCTCGTTCGCGTCGTCGGCGTGGAACCGGCACAGGGACGCGGCGGAGCCCGACCCCAACATCGGAGCCGAGGACCCCGCCCTGTGTGCCGCCGAGACACGCTCGGACGTTATGGACGCGCTGCTGTCGCTGCCGGAGAAGTACCGCACGGCGATATACCTGTTCTATTACGAGGATATGAACGTTGCCGCCATAGCGAAGTCTGTGGGGACGACCGAGACCAATATCAAGACCCGCCTTTCACGGGGGCGGGAAATGCTGAAAGAAAAGCTGAAGGGGGTGGAATTCGATGTTTAAGGACGAACTGCACGGGGCGTTTGACGGCATAAGCCCGTCACCCGAGCTGCTCGACCGTGTCTCCGCGATGATGAGCGAGGAAGCGTCGAAACCCCGCCCCGCCATACGCATGACCGCCGCGAAGTACGCGGGGATAGCCGCCGCGCTTGTGATAGCCGCGGGCGCGTCCATAGCGGCACTCAGACTTGGCGGGGGCATCGGTACGGCACCCATGAACTCCGCCGCGTCGGACAGCGTGAGCGGCGGAGCCTCCGCAAAGTCGGCAGAGACGGCAAATGCCGATGCCGAAGAGGAGCGCCTGCTTATCATAGATGAAAAAAACATCATCTCCGATGACGAAGCCAACGGCGGGTATGACGCGGGAGCAGGCGGAGCCGCACTTTTCGCGGCGCAGGAGGAAAGCGTCGAGCAGATAGCCGAGGACGATACGGCAGATGAAGAAGCTCCTGCGGCAATGGCGGCAGTCGCGCCCGACATGGAAGCGGCGGACGCCGAAAGCTATGACGATACCGTCATTGAGAACGCGGAGGAAGGCGACTTCTCGCTGTTCTCCGTAGGTACGGCGACCGTGGAAGGCGGCGGGAACGCTGCGGCGGGAGCCGACAACGATGCCATGACGGACGGCTATGAGCCCGTGCTGCCCATGGAAGCCAATGAAGCCGAGGAGACCGCGGGAGCCGCGGAAGCGTCGGCAAAGGCGATGACCTTCCCCGACGAGTATATGATATTCAAGGACGGCTCCGCCCTGTCCCCCGTGTGGCTCGCGGAGCATGACACTGCGGAATGGGCTGCGGCGGGCGTGACAAAAGAGGACATAAGCGGGAAGTACGAGCTTCTCACGGCTGTCCCGGGGCTTGCCGAAGACATTCAGGCACAGCTCACCGAAAAGCTCGACAGCTTTCTGAAAACCGAATAAAACAAATGCCCCCGGCAGCAGCACGCTGTCGGGGGTCTTTCGTATGTCTTTGCCGTGCTTATCAGGTAAGGATAGAGCTGAAATCGCCTACGCCGTTGAGGATAGCCTTCTTCTGTTCGTCGCTGAGTACAGTGGACGGAATGAGGTCTAAGCTCACGGAAGCGTAAATAGCGCCGTCATCGTTGCCGAGCACCATTTTGAACGTCTTTGAGGACTTGAATACCCACGCGCTTATCGAAGTGCCCGAAGAGTTCACGGTGACAGTCTCCTTGCCGTTGGCGGCTGTAAGGGCTTTGTTAAGGTCGGCGACCGACATCGCTTCGGGAGTTATGATAGCTCCGCCGTAGCAGAACTTTCCGTCGCTGTTGAAGAACAGCATTATCATGCAGTCCTCGTTGTTTATCTTCTTGAAGCCCGCGTAGCTGTAAAGACCCTTCTGCATCTCGCCCATATCAACGCCGTTGGAGAGCTCCATTGCCTTTATTGCCTTATCCTTCGCCGTTCCGAACGCGGGGAAGGTTATCGGGTCGGCGGCGGTGGTCTTTTTCTCCGTCGTGGTACCCTTCACGGTCGCCTTTATTGCGGTGGACTTTGTCTGCGCGGAGTATTTATTGCCCGATTTTACGAGCGCTGCCACGCGGAACTTGTAACTGCCCTTGGAAAGCCCCTTGATGACGCACTTGGCGCTTGCGGTGTTTTTCAGAGTTTCGTACTTGCCTGTGCTGTCATTGTACTTGTACACGCGGTAAGCGTCCGCGCCGCTGACTGCGCTCCATGTGAGGGTGAGGGTAGTGCCGTCGAGGGTACCCTTGATGTTCTTCGGTGCCGCGAGCTTTGCGGTCGCTGCCTCGGCGGTCACCGTGAGTGACGCATCGGGCACGATGACTGCGGGAAGTCCCGAAACTGCCATTGTGCAGGCGAGCAGAGCGCCTATAAGTCTTGACTTCTTCATGCTGATTTCCTCCGTAATATTTATTTTTGCGGGTGAGCGCTCAACGGCGCTTCTCCCCTTTTACGAACACGCCTATGAAGCTCGTACCCGCATTGGCGGCGACGACGCTGCCGACGCTGTTTATCATTGCGAGCTGGCTTCCCGACTTTGCCTTGTACTTCTCTATGAATTCGTCCTCAAGCTCGGTGGCGAGTGAGCGTCCCACGATGAACGGGGTTTTCGGTATCGCGCGGGTAGTGAGGTAATCAACGAGCTCGTTTACCGCCTTTTTCTCACCTCGCGGCTTTGCGACCACCTTGGTGTCGTCGTCTATCATCTGGACTATGGGCTTTATGTTCATAAGCTCTCCCATTACCGCAGCAGCCGCCTTTATGCGTCCCGACTTCTTTGCGTGGCGCAGGTTGAACAGCATGAGGTAAAGCTCACAGCAGTCGAACCAGTCCTCAAGGTACGCGACCACGCGCTCGACGCTCTGACCTGCTTCGAGTTTCTTTGCCGCTTCGACCACGGGGTAGCCGTAGCCTAAGCTGTACGTGTGGCTGTCGAGTATGTAGAACCGTGTATCGCCTGCTCTGCCGTCGGCGCGCATATCATCGGCAGCCTGCACCGCGTTTGCGTAGGTATGGCTGCCCGCGCTGTTTATCAGTACCACGATGATATCCTTTGCGCCCTCTTTTATGCACTGCTCGTACTTTTCCTCGAAACGGAACGAGGTTATCTGCGAGGTCTTGGGGAGCTCCTCACAGCCCGCTATTTTTTCGAGGAAGTCGTGACCCGTGATGTCGATGCGCTCACGGATAGTCTCGCCGCCGAGTATTATGTCGAATGACATTATATCAATGCCGTAGCGTTCCTCGTCCTCGGTGGTGATGTCGCACCCGCTGTCGGTTATTATCCTGTAATCGTTCATGTTAATCTCCTTTTTGTTCCGCGCAGTCCTGCCAATCGTAACGGGTAAGGCTGCCCGCGTTTTTGAGCTTTGGGAACCCCCATTGGCGCAGCACCTCGTATGTGCCTATCGCCACGCTGTTTGAAAGGTTGAGACTTCTTGCGCCGGGGTCATCTATCATGGGTATGCGCACGCAGCGCTCCTTGTTGTGCAGCAGCAGCTCCTCGGGAAGTCCCGCGTCCTCGCGCCCGAAGACGATGAATGTTCTGTCGGGGTAGGTTACGTCGCAGTAGTTATTGACCGCCTTTGTTGAGAAGTAGCGGAAATCTCCGCCGGGGTTTTTCGCGAAGAAGTCGTCGAGCCCGTCGTAGTATGTGATGTCGAGCAGGTGCCAGTAGTCGAGCCCTGCACGTTTGAGCTTTCTGTCGTCTATCTCGAAACCGAGGGGCTTTACGAGGTGAAGTCTTGCCCCGGTGAGGGCGCAGGTTCTTGCCACGTTGCCTGTATTCTGCGGTATTCGCGGCTCCACCAGAACGATATTAAGCTCCATTTCCGTCACCCTTTCTTAGCTATTATAACATCTTTGCGTCTTTTAGTCAAGCACTGATTGATAATAATGACTAAGGAAATGCCGTGGAAGAATATTCGCGTTGGGGTTATTTTTTCTGTTACATGATAGTCTGATGTAGTTGTTCATTTTGTACTTTTTCTCAGCAGCGAGAAAAAGTACCAAAAAGCGCCGCCGCCGCTTGGGGTCGTCGAGCCTCCGCTTACCTTTCAGCAGATATGTCATTGCAGGTGGGAGGCCTCCTCAACCCTGCGCGGCGGTCTGCCGAGATT
>JAGBLA010000028.1 GCA_017635675.1 Ruminiclostridium sp. | reverse complement strand
CTTCTGTTCTCTCTGTCTCCCTGTTCTCTCTGTCTCTCTCTGTCTCTCTCAGCTGTTCATCTCGACCCATTTAGATGCAAGGAGCGGTGAGACGATGATATCGCGCTCGCCCTTGCCGGAGTCGAACATTACCTCTCCGGGAGCGTTGAGATTGCCGCCGAGGATATCGTTCGTGTACTGTGAACGGTAGGTGATGTGGCAGAAGAGGAACTCCGGCGGTATCATGTCCGCGGACTTTATCTCTTCGAGCCAGCGTATGGGAGACATACCGCCGATGCTCAGATTTGTTATGAGCCAGCCGTCCGAGGCTGCCGCGTCATTGGCGCAGAGGTAAAGCGAGAAATTGAAGGTCTGCTCGCTGTCCTCGGTGAATACCGCGACCTCGAAATCCTTTAATGTGAAGCTGTTGACCGCGCGGCTCTCAAATCCGCATATCGGACAGCAGCCGCCGTAGCCGAACAGCTTGCCGTTGATGTCCTTCGCAAAGTAATTGCGATAGTTGCGGCTCTCCGCGAACTCGCTTATGCTCTTGCACTGCTCGCGCAGATAGTGGAACTCGGACTTTGAGATGACCGGTGTGGGCTTGAGATAATACGGTATCTGGTCGGGTATCACGCGGTTGGGCTCGTTGGCGGTCATGTAGTGCTTGCTCAGGAGCTGTTCGTTCTTTCCGGTGATGACGTACTCCGCAATGTCCGCAAATTCGGGCTTGGTGTAGTCCGAGCGCAGCGCCACATACTTCTTCGCCGCCTCGCGCAGGTCGGGGGTTATTTCCTCACCCGGCTCTACTATCTTGATTATCTTGTCCTCGTCGCCTACTATCGCAACTCTGTCGGTATGAAGGTCGCAGACAAATATCATCGCCGCGCGCTGATTGATGACATCGGGAGTAAGCTCCTCGGACGCGAACATCTTTTCAAGCAGCGCAGGGTCTATGGAATAGCGGCTCTTTGAGTACGGGAAGTCGAAGGTCTTGCCGTTGAGCATACCGCACTTGACAAGCGTTCCCATGTCTCCGATAAGCTCTAAAAGCTCCGCGTTGGAGATGCGCGGCGGTATCATGAACTGCTTGTTGTACGCGCAGAAACGATAGCGCTTGTTGATGTCGAGCTGGAGCGTTACTTTTCCGCCCTGCTCCTTTATCTCTTTGAGGAACGTCATCGTGTCCTTGCCCTGTGTGAAGGTGTTTATGAGCATGGAAACGACTTCGTTGTAGTTCTGGTGTGTGTCGAAACGGTGCTGGCGTTTCTGCACGGCGCGCATTGCGTTGTCGAGGTTCTTGATGTCCATCTTGGACACCTCGTAGCGCTGCTGTTCCTCGCCGTGGGAGATATAGAACTGATAGTATTTCATTACTATCTTATAGTCCTCGTGGTATATCTCGTCATACATGGCAAGGAGCTTTTCAAGCTCTTCGTCGTTGTGGACGATGTTGTCCTTAAGGAACTCGCCTGCCATTTTCGCCGCCACGGACTGGAACCCGAAGTAAAGATTGTTGTCCGAACGGTTGGGAGTTACCTTTGAGTCAACATAGAACGTATTCCCGCGGTGCAGGAACTCGTACAGGTACTCTCTGCCCTTTGCGCCCGAATCCTCGTTTTCCCATTCATAGCCGACATAGATTATCCTCTCGTCAAGGTCTTCGAGCTTTTCGTGCATATCCTTGAGGGCGTCCTTGATGTAGGTGTCATAGGCTGTGCCGTTCGTATGGTCGAGCTGGGAGATATGCTCCGCGAGGCTCAGATAGCCGCGCTTTTTCAGCTCGCTGTAATCGGTAGCCGCCGTCTCACCGGGGTAGATAAGCGATATGCTGTTCTGGAACGGCGAGCTTATCTCCTTGCCGAACTTGCTCGTCTTGATGAAGTTCTTGAAAAACTCGAACGCGTATGATTTCGGGTACATGAAGAAGTACCCCTTCTTCTCCTGTACAGGCTGCATACTGAGCACGAAATACTGCTTGTAGGCATTTATCATATCCACGAGGTCTTTCTGCAGGTGCTTTGTTACCTCGTTTTCGCTGTCATGCCTTATACCCGTTCTGTGGGGGGTGATGAAATTGTTCGGAACGCTTATGAAGAACGCGGACAGGTGCTCATTGATGAACGCCTCGTTGTTCTCCTTGTAAAGTCCCGTAAGCTCGTAGGTGGAGAAGTAGTTGTACTTCTGAAGCAGCAGTTTCACTATCTCCGCGCGCTTGCCGCTTGCCACGGCGTAGGGGATAAGATAGGAATAGCCGTCGGATTCATAGCACAGGAAGTCGATGACGCTCTTGCCGTTCTGCATGAAGCGTATCATCGGGTTCTCGTCGCCCTCCTTCTTGTACTGCATTATCTTATAGACGGTCTTCATCTGTCCGTCCACCATTACAGCGATGTTGAAGGTGCGGTCATCGGACTCCTCAAGCTTGCGGGCGTCGCGGATATCGAGTATCTTCTTCCTGTTAAACGCGAAACACAGCTCCATGAGGTTCATGTAGTCGCCCTTCTTGTCCGTAAGGGTGAGGAAGTTGTCCATGATGCTGTGGAACTCGTCGCCGCGCACCTTGAACACTATCTCGGTGCCTACGAACTGCGTGCCGAACAGGTCGAGCTCAAGTATTTTGAGATTTCCGTTGTCGTTTGCTATCTTGAAACTGAAATTGTTGGATTTGAGCGAGAGCCACTCAACATTCAGGAACACGCTCTTTGCACCGACACCGAAACGTCCCTCACGGGTCTTGGACTGGTCGTCCTCGCTTCTGCCGAAACTCAGATAGTAGAGTATCTGCTCCATGGTGAAACCTACCTCGTTGTAGGCAAGGCTCACCTGGTGCTGCTTGGTGCTGAAATTGAGCATGACCTTGACGTCCTTGGTCTCGTACGAGCAGCCGAAGGTGTTCTGGAGCAGCTCGCGGAGTATGCTCTCCTTCGGATAGTCGTTTATGCTCAGCAGGGTGTTGAACACAGTTCTCCCCTGGAACGCCTCGTTGAAATAGTCTTTGAGCGGCTCGCTGTCGGAGCTTCCCGTAAACAGGGCGGTCTGAACCTTTTTCAGCGCCGCGTCGCGATCCTCTTTTCTGCCTTCGCTGTGTGCCGCATAGAAATCACCGATGTACTTTTTAAGCTCGGCAGCCTTGGCTTCGCGCTCCTTGGTCTCTTCATAAGCCATTTCAGATCACCCCTTCGTTGTAAGCTTTTATGAATTCGGCATAGGAGCCACCGATGCCGAGGGTCTTATGACAATATATCCACACATTGTAAAGCACCGCGGGCTTCAGCACATCGGGTATCTGCATCAGCGCGTCCTTTATATACGGGAACGCGTTCTTGCCCTGTACCTGTGCTTTGAGCTCGCTGCGGGCGTTTTTGAGCCCGAGGTTGAACGGGTTGCCGTCAAGGTAGCCCGCGAATTCCTTGAATTCCTTTGTCTGAGCCGTTCCGCGCGGAACAGCCTGTATCCTCATATCCTTGTCGAAGTACGCGTAGCCCGAGCGGATAAGCTTAACTACCTGGAGCACCTTGCCCATTACCGCTTCCTTGTCGAGATCCTTTACCTCGATCATATCATCGACGCCGAGAGCCCGCGATATAGTCATAAGCTTGCGCTGTGCGTATTCGTGGGTCTTTGCCGCCGTTGTGAGGTTGCGGGCGGCGGGGACGTTGTACTCCGTGCGGAATTTCGAGATTATGTCGAAGCTCGAACCTACCGCGCCTGTATAGTCCGCAACGTACTTGACATCAATGACGATGTCCGCCAGGATATCCTCGATGCCTTCGATCGCGAACAGAATGTTCTCCGACGGCACGTTCATGCGGAACGCCTTGTAGAGGTTGCCTGCGAGGGCTCTGCTGAGCACGCGGGTGTCGAACAGTCCGTTGTCGTCGAGGAATATGATAAACTCGGGACGCTCCGTCTGAGCCGCCATACCTCTGCGCATATAGCGTTGGTGAAGCTCTACGGGGCTGTCGGGGAGCTCGTAGTTGATGATGTGGGTTATAGGCGTGAATATGCCGATGTTCTCGCTGAGGTTATCCCCGGCGAGTATGACTTTGAGCCTGCGTGCGGGCTCGGTCTCGTACCACTGTTTGAGCTGGCGGATATCGAAATACGCCTTTTCGAGGTAGAGGAAACTTCCCGCCTGTTCGTAGTAAATGGCGGAGAGTACCTTTTCTATATAGTTCACGGTAGCCGCGGACTTGAAATACACTATTGCGGTCTTGTCGTCGGAGCTCATGACCCCGTCGATGACCTCAAGGAATTTTGCAAGCTTCTTGTCCTTGTTTTTGAGCGTTTCCGCGTCGGAGCGGGTGAACGCGGGCTTTTCGTATATGCTGCGCTCGGGGAGCTTATACTCCTCGAACACGTTTCCGCCGTGGGAATAGCGTCCGCCCTGGTCTTCGATGTGAAGTGTCTGGGGAACGTCCTCGTCGGGGAACGCATAGCGCTCAACGCGCACTTTAAGCTCCGCGCCGTTCTCGTTCGGGCAGTTCATAAGCGGGGACTCCATTGTGAAACCCATGACCTTCTCGTCGATAGCGAAACTATCTACCGTGGCAGCCTTCGCGGAGTCTTCGAGCAGCGACTTCACTATGTCCTTTATCCCGTCGGGAACGGTGGTGTACTCCGACGGATAGGGCGCGAAGATAAGCAGACGCTTGGTCTTCATGCCGAAATTATCGGTGTAGAGCGACGGTATCATTCCGTCAACGGCGCCCGCACCGTCGATTATGACGAGATCCCAGAGCAGACCGCTCTTCTTTATGGGGTCAAAGGACGAGCCCTCGCCCTCGGCAAGCACCTTTTCGTCCAGCAGCATAAGGTTCGAGGTCTCGGCGCTGAAATATGTGACCGAGCCGTGCGCGGCATTGACGAATTTGAAGTCCAGACCGACGCATTTGAGCAGGCTCAGATACCAGCTCTCCTTGCAGCCGTCCGGGCATATCACGAGTATATTCGGGTCGTCCTTCTTGTTCGCGATGTCAAGAATACAAAGCTGTGCCTTGTCGGTCTTGCCCTCGCCGTACCCGCTCATGTCTATGCAGTACCCGAATTTATCCAGCTTTTCGGGTACGCTGAAATAAAAGGGATCATGTACGATGTTCCCCGATGTGATCCATTTCAGATCGTTCGCATTCATGTGACCACCCCTTCGCCGTAAAAAACGGCATATAGTAACGATAATGTCTCAAAATACATTATACCGCCATTTAAAAGGAATTGCAACTGTTTTTTCTCCCTTTTCGCAAAAACCACGTTTTGAACAAATTTGAACTATCATTTTTGTTCAACAGGTCATAAAGCCTATTATTTATCTGTATAAATTTCTTGCAAAATAACATACAGGTGATAACACAAAGGCAAGATGTAACCGGACTGTAACCGCAGTCGTCTGTTTCGCATTTCATTATTTCGCCTGTTGACAAACCATTATATATATGGTATAATGATGTATTATCGACAAGCCGTTGTGATGCCCGCCGGTAGCGGGAATATCAAATACAGCACGGCTGTCAGGAGGCTCAATATGGAAAAGGAACAGTTTCTTGAGGTTTACCGTCATTCGCTCGCACATATCCTCGCAAAGGCGGTCATCGAGATCTACGGTAAAGAGGTGCAGTACGCGATAGGCCCGCAGATAGCGGACGGGTTCTACTACGATTTCGCGTTCCCCGAGGGCGTTACCGTCACCTCCGAGGATTTCTCAAAGATAGAAGACAAAATGCGCGAGATAATCAAGCGCCGCGAGGACTGGAAGCGTGTCGAGATATCCAAGGCTGAGGCTTTGAAGCTCTTCGCGGGTCAGAAGTTCAAGGTAGAGATAATCAACGACCTTGCGGAGGACGAGACTATCACCGCTTACTGGACAGGCGACGACTACATCGACCTGTGCCGCGGCCCTCACGTTGACAACTCGCAGGAGCTTATGGGTCCCGCATTCGAGATAAGGAGCGTTTCGGGCGCTTACTGGCGCGGAGACGAGCACAACGACAGGCTCACACGTATCTACGCGTACGCGTTCCCGGACAAGGCTGCGCTCAAAGCGCACAAGCAGCTTATCAAGGAGGCTCTTGAACGCGACCACAAGAAGATAGGCAAGGAGCTTGAACTGTTCATGTTCGACCCCACAGCGCCGGGTATGCCGTTCTGGCTGCCGAGGGGCTGGAAGCTCTTCAACACCCTGCTTTCCTACTGGAGAAGCATTCACGAGGAGCACGGCTACACCGAGATATCGGGTCCTGTCATCTCCAAGAAGGAGCTTTGGGTGACATCGGGTCACTGGGCGCACTATATGGACGGTATGTTCATTATCCCAGGCGAGAACGAGGACGACCCCGACACCTACGCGCTCAAGCCCATGAACTGCCCCAACGCTATCAAGGTATATATGAACAAGCAGCGCTCGTACAAGGAGCTCCCCATAAGGATAAACCAGGTGGATACCATTCACCGCAAGGAGAAGTCCGGCGAGCTCAACGGTCTGTTCCGCGTGCAGCTTTTCCGTCAGGACGACGCGCACACCCTTGTGACTGAGGAGCAGATAGGTGACGAGATAGCCGACATCATGAGCATTGCCAAGGAGCTTTATGACACCTTCGGGCTCACATACACCGCCGAGCTCTCCACCCGCCCCGATGACTTCATGGGCGACATCAACGTGTGGAACAAGGCTGAGGACGACCTCAAACAGATACTTGAAAAGCTGTTCGGCAAGGACGGCTATGAGCTCAACGAGGGCGACGGTGCCTTCTACGGTCCGAAGATAGACCTCAAGATGAAGGACGCTCTCGGCAGAGAGTGGCAGACAGGTACTATCCAGCTTGACTTCCAGCTCCCGCTCAACTTCGGCATGAAGTATATCGCCCAGGACGGCACCGAAAAGCAGCCTGTCATGATACACCGCGCTATTTTCGGCTCCTTCGAGCGTTTCATCGGCATAATCACCGAGAACTTCAAGGGCTTGTTCCCGTTCTGGCTCAACCCGTACCAGGTCGGCATCGTGCCTATCCGCACCGAGCACAATGAATACGCGAAGAAGGTCTATGACGCTCTGAAGGCTCACGGCATACGCACCGAGATAGACCTTGCGGACGACAACATGAACAACAAGATAAAGAAGTTCAAGGCTTACAAAGACCCGTATATCGTGGTCGTAGGCGACAACGAGGCGCAGAACAACACCGTTTCCGTGAATATCCGCGGCAACAAGAAGATGAACAACGTGCCGCTTGACAAGTTCATCGAGATATGCGTCAAGATGAACACCGAGAGAAGTCTTGACCTTATCGAAAGCGCCGAGTAATGAAACGCGAGATAAAGGAATATCTGTCCGAGGTAGAGCTGCGGCTCAGAGACAGGGACAGCGTTGACGAGGCGTTTGCCGCGGAGCTGCTCACCCGCATAGGGTTCTATCAGCACGAGCGGCTCGTGCATCTTATCGTTACGATGACCTTTGCGATCATGACGGTGATATCGTTCTTTATGCTTGTCACGAATTATTCGACAGCCGCGCTGCTGCTTTCATGCCTGTTTCTCATTCTTGTAAGCCCGTATATCGCGCATTACTATTTCCTTGAAAACAGCGTTCAGAAGCTGTACCGCCTTTACTACGAATCGCGGAGGATACTCGGTTAGTTTCGTCCGTCCTTTTCTCTGCTGATCGACAGCTTTGCGAAAATGGTGTACTTTTTCTCAGCAGCAAGAAAAAGTACCCAAAAGCGCCGGTGGGTGTACTTTTTCTCAGCAGCGAGAAAAAGTACCAAAAAGCGCCGCCGCCGCTTGGGGTCGTCGAGCCTCCGCTTACCTTTCAGCAGATATGTCATTGCAGGTGGGAGGCCTCCTCAACCCTGCGCGGCGGTCTGCCGAGATT
>JAGBLA010000027.1 GCA_017635675.1 Ruminiclostridium sp. | reverse complement strand
GCTTTGAAAAGAGAAAATGAGATGATTGCGCCAAATGCAAGGAAAGGCTCCGAAAGCTTGCTGACGCAAGGTGAGGAGACTTGACGAAGCAGTTGGTGCAAGCAGTTCTTTTTCTCTCAAATGGGTTTTTAGAGGTTCCCTGAATGCAGATATTGCTATTATATCACAATATACGTCAAAAATCAAGCATATTCAAAGTTCCCGCTTGCTAAAACATGAAAAACGTGATATAATGAAAACATCGGGGGTGGTGGTCTGAAAAAGAGAATGATATTTCCGCTTGCGGCGGCGCTTATCATGTCGTCATGCTCGGCGGCGTCGGTGGAGGAGCTTCTGAGCCCCCCGAAGCTCGACGGCGAGCAGACCGAGATATACAACGCCCTGCGGAGCTTCACCAACGGCGACATAATCCTCAAATACCCGAAAAGCGGACAGTACCGCAGCGCATTCGTGGTGAAGGACCTCGACAACGAGGCTTCCGACGAGGCGGTGGTGTTCTATGAGATACCGAACATATCCGACGGCTCGTCGCTTCGGCTCAACTTCCTCGACAAGCAGGACGGGCGGTGGGTGTCGGTGTATGATTTCGCGGCGTCGGGCGGCGAGGTGGAGAGCGTGCGCTTTGAAGACCTCGGGCTCGGCTCGGTGACTATGATAGTCAACTACCTCATGCAGAGCACCTCAGACCGCTACACGAGCGTGATGACCTATACCGGGGGAATTCCCGCCGAGATAATGAACGTCCGCAACATCTACATGGACATCTTCGACGCGGACGGCAGCGGCACCGATGACCTGTTCACCATAGTGAACGACCGTGTCTCGGGCGTAGCCGCCGCCGACATCTACGGCGCAGCCGAGGGCGCGCAGGGTACGGCAAAGCTTGCCCAGCTCGGTCATGTAAGTCTCAACAGCGGTTTCGCGGGCATAAAGAATGTGCTTTGCGGCTGTGCCGCCGAGCAGAACAGTCACGCGCTTTTCATCGACTATGTGTTCTCCGACGGCTCCTTCGGCTCCGACGCGGTGATATACAGCGGCAGGTACTTCTACCTTGCTCCCGCCCTCGACCCCGATGTGACTTTCAGAAACGTCAACACCTACACCCCCTATATCCCGTGCAGGGACGTTGACGGCGACGGCTCGGTGGAGATACCCTACACAAAGCCGTTCCCCGAATATACCGAGCTTTCCCGCGCCGAACAGGTCAACATGACCGTGTGGTGCTCGCTCGAACGCGGCGGCACGAGCCTTGCGGAAAAATACCGCAGTTTCGTCGGCACGAAGGGGGACTATGTGTTCCTGTTCCCCGACAACTGGGGCGCAGTCACCGCGTCGGTGTCCATATCCGACAGCGTGGTGGCGTTCAACCGCTATGACAGCATATCGGGCATCAGGGGCGAGGAGCTGCTGCGCATTTACGGCTCGCCCGACGGCGGCACCCCCAAGACCGGCGAGGGCGCGGAGCTTATAAGTCTCGGCAGGAGCGAGCTTACGGGATATTCCTACTACGCGCTCCTCACATCAAGCGATTTCACCCCCACGGAGGAAATGCTCGGAACGCTGTTCCGGCTCCAGTAAGAGAGGTACGATATGGAAGAAAAAAGAATACTCGTCTGTGAAGACGAGGACGCGATACGTGATTTTGTGGTCATACACCTTAAACGCTCGGGGTATGACGTTTACGACGTTGACAGCGGAGAAAAGGCGATAGAGGCGTGGAAGAGCGGTATGCGCTTTGACGTTGCGCTGCTCGACATAATGATGCCCGGCACCGACGGCACCCAGGTGTGCAGGTTCCTGCGCGGGGAAAGCAGCACTATCGGCATAATCATGCTCTCCGCCAAGAGCCAGGAGATGGACAAGGTGAACTGCCTTATGATGGGCGCGGACGACTATGTGACCAAGCCGTTCTCGCCGTCGGAGCTTATCGCCCGCATTGACGCGATATACCGCCGCGTGAGCATTTCGAGAAGCTCCGAGGAAAGCGGCACCGAGCTTGTCTCGGGACCCTTCCGCGTAGATGTGAGGAGCCGCCGCATCACCAAGAACGGCGAGCCCCTCGACATCACCCAGGTGGAGTACCATATAATAGAGTATTTCATACGCAACGCGGGCAATGCCGTTGACCGCCGCACCCTGCTGAACAAGATATGGGGCGAGAGCTACTACGGCGACGAGAAGATAGTTGACGTGAATATCCGCCGCATACGCATGAAGATAGAGGAAGACCCCTCGAACCCGCAGTATATCTGCACCGTGTGGGGCTTTGGCTATAAGTGGGGCGCGTGAGGGGAGCTCAGCCTATCTCTTCGAGGCGCTCGCTCGCTTCCGCCCACTCGTCGGTGACGGCATCGAGCTCCGACTGCAGCTCGCCGAGCTTTTGTGACAGCTCGGCGGCTTTTTCGTAATCCGACGACACCTCGGGGGACAGCATTTGTCCGTTTATATCCGCTATCCGCGTTTCAAGCTCCGCAATACGGGCTTCGGCGCGGCTTATTTTCGTGGTGAGCTTTCGTATCTCGCTCTGGAGCTCCTTGCGGCGCATATAGTCCTGCTTGTTGGCGCTGTCGCCCGCGGCGGGCTCCCTGGTCTTTGCGGCGGTGAGCACGGCGGCGCCCTCGGTCGCCGCGAGGTAGTCGTCATAGTTGCCGTCAAGGCTTTGCGCGCCGTCGGGGGTGAGCTTGTACAGCCGTGTGGCGAGCTTGTTTATAAGGTATCGGTCATGGGAGATGATGAATATGGTCCCCGCGTAGCTGTCAAGCGCGTCTTCGAGAGCCTCGCGGGAATTGATGTCGAGGTGGTTGGTGGGCTCGTCGAGCAGCAGGAAATTGCACCCGCTGAGCATGAGCTTCAGCAGCGCTACGCGAGCTTTCTCGCCGCCGCTGAGCGCGCCTATCTTCTTGAATACGTCCTCGCCGCTGAAAAGGAAACTTCCGAGGGCGGTGCGCACTCCCGTCTGGGTGAGCTTGGGGTACGCGTCCCATATCTCGTCCATGACGGTCTTGCTGTCGGTGAGCCCCGTCATGAGCTGGTCGTAGTAGCCCTGCTTTACCCCGGGACCGTAGATGACATTGCCCGTTTCCGGCACAAGCTGTTTCATCAGAATTCTGAACAGCGTGGTCTTGCCGCTTCCGTTGGCGCCGAGCAGGAACACCCGCTCGTGCTTGCGCACCTCGATATCCACGCCGCGGAACAGTGTCTCGCCGTCAAATCCCACGGACAGGTTTTTCGCGGTCATTATCTCGTCCGTCACAGGGTCGGTGCAGTGAAATCCGAACCGCAGCTTCTTCGGCAGCGTCTGCGGCTTCACGAGCTCGGCTTCAAGGCGCTCTATCTGCTTTTCCTTGCTTGCTATGGTGATGTAGTTGCGCTCCTGGTTGAAGCGCTTCTGCTGCTCGATTATGCCTTTTATGCGGTTTATCTCTTCAAGCTGATTTTCATAGTGCCGCCATGCGACCTCAAGGTCTTCCTCTTTCTTCTTCCGATAGGCGCTGTAACCGCCCTTGTATGCCGTGAGCCGCTTGTTTTCAAGCTCTAAGGTGCGGGTGGTCACGGTGTCGAGGAAGTATCGGTCATGGGAGATGATGATATACGCGCCCTTGTAGTCCAGCAGGAATTTTTCCAGCCAGGTGGAAGCCGCGATGTCAAGGTGGTTGGTAGGCTCGTCGAGCAGCAGCAGGTCGGCGCCCGACAGCAGCAGCTTGGCGAGCTGGACCTTTGCTTTCTCGCCGCCGCTCAGCACCGATACGGGCTTTTCCTGCTCGGGGAGCGTGAACCCGAGACCCAGCAGGCTGCTCATGGTGCGGTTTCGGTAGGTGAGACCGCCCTCGGCTTCAAAGCGCTCCCGCAGGAGCATCTGCTTTTCGAGCATTTCGGGGGTGCTGTTTCCCGCGCCGATGAGCGAGTTGAGCTCGTCAAGCTCGCTTTCGAGCTTCATGACCTCCGCGAACACGGAGAGCACCTCGTCATAGACGCTCACGGAGCTTTCGCGGATAACGTGCTGCTCCATGTAGCCGATGACGGTGTCCTTTGCCTTGACGAATTCGCCCGCGTCGTAATCGACCTCGCCGCGTATCGCCCTGAAAAGCGTAGTTTTGCCGCAGCCGTTCACTCCCACGAGCCCTATGCGGTCGCCCTTTTCGACCTCGAAGGTAACGCCGCCGAACAGCATTTCGGCGCCGAAATAAAGGGTTATATCCTTTGCGTTGAAAATTGCCATGTTAAATTTTATGCTCCTACACTATTCATACATTATTCCTACATTACTCATACACTATTCCTATACCGTTCCTACACTGCTCCTACATTACTCATACACCGCGGCTTTCAGATATTTGCCGTGTTGTAGCCGACAATATGTATCACGCGGAAGTCCGTGCGCCCGAGGGTGATGAACGACACCGACGAACAGCGGTCGTTGGAGAGGAGATAGTCCTTCACCGTGCCGTCGTAGGCTTTCATGACCCCGGTTATCATGTACTGGGCAATGGGCTCGCCGTCCTGCATGAGCTGAATGATGTCGCCTATCTCGCCGCCGCCCGCCGAGGTCTGACAGGCTGCCATGCCGAAGCCCTCGTTGTCGCGGATATAGCGGAAAAAGGCGCTCCTGTCGAACCAGCTCGCGGAGCAGCCCGTCTTTTTGCGCTCGGTGTTTATCTCCTCGTCATACCATTTCCACTGGTCGTACCTGCTGCCCTGCGAATCCATGGGTATGCCGCTCTCGAAAAGGCAGCGGGAGATGAAATTCGTATCGTTCTCGTCGTATTCGGTGAAGGCTCCGCTGCTGCGGAACCCGTTGATCGCGTTGTTGGCGGCGGCGCTTCTGTCGTAGGAGTATTCCGCCGCGGGGTAGGAGGAGATGTCGGGGGCGGTGAGCTCCAGCGTGTCCGCCTCGTGCAGCAGCATTTCCAGCGCGGGGGCGGTGTACTTCGGGAAGAAGGTGTAGTTTAAGTCGCTTCGTGAGTAGTGGTTGGCGGCGAGCACGCGGTCGAGCCCGTTCATTGCGGAAAGGTACGCGGGCGCGTCGGAGGTATGCTCCTCAATGCGGAGCTTCTTGTTTTCAATGTTGAGTACGAAGCTGTGGTTCTCCCCGCGGATAACGGTGGGTCTTCCGGTCTTCTGCCTGTCGAGGGTGCCGGTGAGGGTGAGGTCTATCTCCACCTTGTCGGACTTCGGAACGGCGTGGCGGCGGCGGATATTCAGCGTGAGCGTGCAGCTGCCGAATGAAAGGTCAATGGGACAGCGTGCGGCGAGTGCGGTCTCGTAGTCGAACGCGAGCTCGTCGAAAAGCTCGGAATTTGCCTGGGTGATGTAAAATCTTGCGATGTTCTCGGTCTTTTTCGCGCCGAGCCCCGCGTAGATGTAGGTGAACCAGTCCCCGAGCAAAAGCTCCTCCGACGCGGTGACGGGCTTGCCGTCGAAGGCTATCTCCACCTTCACGGGTGAGTCGGGGGAGTATTCCTTTGCGTAGAGGTCGGTCTCCATGAGCCCGTCAAGCGAATCGCGCACGTTGAAAACGTCCCATAAAAGAAAAATGCCGACAACGTATATTGCCATCAGAACGACAACAACCATCGCTGTCAGCACGGTTTTAAATCTCGGGTTCATGACCAGCCGCAGTCGTCATAGTCCGCCCACTTGTTATAGGCGGTCTGCTGTGTGAGCTTGAATACGATATATACCGCTGCGGAAATTATAAGAGCTACCGCGGCAAACACGGGGATAAGCATTGAAGCCGAAGCGGCAGTCTTTTTTGCGGCGGGAGAAACGTTCATAATATCAGTCCTTTCGATAAATATGATACTATTATACTATACAAAACGCCTTTTGTCAATCTGTTGGGAACATTATTTGCGGGGTTTTGAAAAAAATTCAAATTTTTTTGCAAAAAACTATTGACAAACCATGTCGAGCGTGATATAATAACTCTACTATCTCGCCCGACAAGCTCGGGAGTCGAAAAAAGTTTGAAAAAAATTCAAAAAAGGTATTGACAAATGAGCGAGAGTGTGATAGAATATTAAAGCTGTCGAACGAAAGCGGTTAAGGCCGCTGAGTGAAACGGTACAAGCACCTTGAAAATTGAACAGCAACCAAAACGAATTAACTACCCTTGAAATTCAAGGAACAATAATTTCGGATGGACAATAATTTTAAACAAAGTTAGAGTTCGTACGAGCAATCAAACGATTTTGAAACCGCAAGGTTTTAAGATACCATTTTTTAAAGAGTTTGAT
>JAGBLA010000026.1 GCA_017635675.1 Ruminiclostridium sp. | reverse complement strand
TGATAGCGGTACATGAGTAGACCCGCGTTGTGCAAACCGCGGGAAATCAGTATTTGTGGGTCTGAACGACCTATAAGGGCTTGCCAAAGACAAGACAGGTTTTTCGGTCCAGCCTTTTTTACGAGAAAAGGCTGGACCGAAAAACCTGTCTTGTCTTTGGCAAGCCCTTATAGGTCGTTCAGACCCACAAATACTGATTTCCCGCGGTTTGCACAACGCGGGTCTACTCATGTACCGCTATCACAAAGTGAAAGCCCGGAGCGGCACGAAAGCCGCTGCCTGCTCAAACCGATATGCGACGGACAAGCGCGCCGCCGCGGCGGCATTTCAGCGTCTGAACCATGCTTTCATCGTATCAAACACACAAACAAGTTCACTTTCGCTGATAACGTAGGGCACCATAGTATACATATATTTAAGAAAAGTCCTGCTGAAAACACCGCGCTCAAACGCGAACTGCCGAAATCCGTCAAGCACGCTTTCGTCCTTGACCTCAATGCAAACGCAGCCGCCCATAATTCGTATCTCCTTAATGCGCTCGTCACCAAAGCCCTCAAATTCGCGCCGCGAGATCTGTTCGATGCGCCTTATCTTTTCGATATAGTTCTCGTTTTCAAACAGCTCTATCGAGGCGAGCGCCGCGCTGCACGCAAGGGCGTTCCCCATAAAAGTCGGGCCGTGCATAAGCGCGTGAGTCGGATCATCGCTGTAAAACCCGTCCCACACCCGCTTGTTTGCGACCGTCACCGCGTGACCGATGTATCCGCCCGTCAGCGCCTTGCCAAGCACCTCGATGTCAGGCAGAACAAGGTCAGCGACAAAGCGGTTGCCCGTGCGCCCAAAGCCCGTTGCGACCTCGTCAAAAATAAGCAGAACGTCATACTCATCGCACAGCTCGCGCGCCCTTTTCAGAAAGGAAATGTCGTACATACGCATACCGCCCGCGCCCTGCAAAAGCGGCTCTGCAATAAAGCAGGTCAGCCTCTCGCCGTAGCGCGCAAAAGCGTCCTCCAGCGCATCTGTCTGCGTGGGGATATGCACAACGCCGCGCTTTTTCTCATTTGCCTTTCCGAAAGCGAAGTGATAGTCCTCGTCATCGCCGACCTCCATCGCCTTGAAGGTGTCGCCGTGGTAAGCGTGCTCAAGAGCAAGAATGGTGTCACGCTTTGAGCCGCGGTTGGTGTTGAACTGCAAAGCCATCTTCAGCGCGACCTCGACCGCCACGCTGCCCGAGTCCGAAAAAAAGCAGTAGTCAAGATCTCCCGGAAGCATATCCGCAAGCTTGTCCGAGAGCCTCTGCACAGCCTCGTGCGTAAGCCCGCCGAGCATAACGTGCGCAAAGCTTTCAAGCTGCTTTGTGATCGCCGCGTTTATCTTGGGGTGGTTGTAGCCGTGAATAACACTCCACCACGACGATACCGAGTCTATCAGATCGTGTCCGCCCGATGCGAACAAATGCACACCGTCTGCGCGCTCTATCTTTATCGGCGCATCAAGAGTCTTCATCTGCGCATAAGGATACCATATCATACTTTCCCCTCCATTTTCAGCCGCACAGCGAGGCAAGCCGCCGCGCATCAAGGTCAATGTCACATTCGCCCGCACCAACGCAGGCAAGTACAGGTGTGTCCGCCAATCGAGTACACATCACCTTGTTGTCCTCGTGAAGCACATCACCCTTTACGAAATTGTTCAGTATCACTCCGCGCACCTCAAAACCGCGCGCCCGCAGATATTCCACCGTCAGCACAACGTGATTTATCGTGCCCAGTCCCGCGTCTGCGACCACAGCGCAGGGGAGCCCGAGTGCCCTTACAATGTCCTCCAGCATCAGCTTTTTCTCGTCATACCTTATCGGGCAGACAATTCCGCCGCTGCCCTCCGCAATGACAAGCTCGTGCTTTTCACACACTCTCCCGTATGCCGCCGTTACCTCTTCAAGCTCCACAGGGGAGCCTTCAAGCCTCGCCGCAAGGTGCGGTGATACCGCCGTTTCATACACATACGGACACATCTCGCCAAGCCCCTGCTCTATGCCCGAAACGCTCTTTACCTGCGCCGCGTCCCCGGGGATAAGACTTCCGTCCGCGCCGCGTTCGTTTCCGCTCATCGCCGCCTTGAAATAAGCCGCATCAAAACCGCCCTCGCGCAGCTTTTTAAGCAGCAGCGCCGTAACATACGTCTTGCCGATGTCCGTACCCGTGCCCGTGATAAAAAGCCCCTTACTCATCATCGCCGCCGCCTTTCGTGTCAAATCCGATCTCGTGCAGCATTTCAATATCCTGCGCTATCTTGTTGCCCGAGGTCGTGAGCATATCGCCCGTTATAGTCGAATTTGCGCCCGACAGAAAAGCCCTCCTGCCGCAGCCGCTCAGAAGATCTCTGCCTGCCGCAAGCCGAATATCCGCCTGCGGAACGATAAAGCGGAACATCGCAACTGTGCGCAGAATATCCTGCTCGCTTATCCTCTGCAAATTTTCAAGCGGCGTGTTTTTTATCGGTATCAGCGCGTTTATCGGTATCGACCTCACGCCCGTTTCAGCCAGCGTCAGCGCCATGTCCAGCCTGTCCTCCCACGTTTCGCCCATGCCGATTATCCCGCCCGAGCAGACCTGAAGACCTGCATTTTTCGCGCGGCGGATACATTCGAGCTTGTCCTCGAACGTGTGCGTCGTGCAGATGTTTGGGAAGTTGCGCCGCGATGTTTCAATGTTCGCGTGATAGCGCACCACGCCTGCCTCTTTGAGCCTGAAAAACTGCTCCTGCGTCAGCAACCCATGCGATGCGCAAAGCTTCAGACTGCTTTTTTCGCTCATCAGCCTGTACGCCGCCACAGCCTTTTCAAAGTCCTCGCCTGTAAGTGTCCTGCCTGCCGTGACCACCGAAAATCTGTGAACTCCCTTTTTCTCGTTGTACAAGCACTCGTCAAGTATCCTGTCTGCATCGAGGAATCCGTACTCCGCGATGCCTGTGCAGTGGTGTGCCGACTGTGCGCAGAACTTGCAGTTTTCCGAGCAGCGTCCGCTTCTGCCGTTGATTATGCTGCAAAGATCGGCACGCTCGCCGCAGAAATGCCTGCGCAGCATGTCCGCACCATCGCAAAGCCCGTCAAGTCCGCAGGTCACCATAAACCCAAGGTCATCATCTCTGCCAAGCCGCCTACCGCTAATTATCTCCCTTGCAAGATGTTTCAGATCATTCATACCGCCATAGCCTCCCTGCGTTTAAGTATCGGTAAAAGCCGTTTTCCAAGCACGGCTGATAAAATGCAAAGCACAATGTCCCCGGGGACTGCCAGCAAAAAGCAGTACAAAAACAGCGTCCACAGCCCGATAGGCTCGCCCAGCCAGAAACGGCATATCGCCCAGTAGTACGCCATTCCCATAGCATACACTATCGCCAGACCGCAAAAGGAGGCGCATAAAAGCCGCCTCATAGTTGCCTTGCCGCCGTGAGCGATTCGCCCCGTCACAAACGTCCCCGCAATAAAGCCGAGCAGATAGCCGAAGGTCGGCTGCACAACATAGCTCAATCCGCCGCCCCCCGTGAACACAGGCACGCCCGCAAGCCCGATAAGCACATATATCCCGACCGCTAACGCACCCTGAAAACCGCCAAGCAGTATCCCCGCAAGCGTGGTGCATAAAAACTGCAGCGTAAACGGGCAAACGCTGATCGGTATCTTTATGTACGCCCCCGCGGTTATAAGCGCCGCGAAGAACGAAACCATTATCATATCCCTTGTCTTGATGTCACTCACTCCTTTGCCGATATTGAGTATACCACACCCTCTCCGCATTGTCAACCCATAATAGATAAGACGGTATACAATATAGAAGGAATAAAGCATATGCAAAAAGGAGCCTCTTAATAAAAAAG
>JAGBLA010000025.1 GCA_017635675.1 Ruminiclostridium sp. | reverse complement strand
ACTTGTATCAAAGCCTAAAAAGGGAGTAGTCATATTAACCGCAGGAGGAAGTTCTAAACCTGACAAAGCATACGATACCGCAAAACTTATACTTCGTGAAATAAATGCAACGGACATATATCCGCTGATAGGTAGTTTTAATACTGATAAGATCCCAGCACGGGACGATCGCAATGCGTTTGATGTGATATCCGGTGCAGTCCATTTTCTGAATAATACGCAGTCAATTGAATCTAATAAAGGTATAAACCGATACAGCACACCCGACGAGAAAATCAAACTATACCGATCACTGTTTAAAGGCAGAGATGATATTTATGCGCTCAGATGGTACAATACCAATACCGGCAAATCCGGCTATTCGCCTACATGTTCCAACAAATGGAGACCCGGTATATGCAATATAGCTAAAGTCAAATGTCCGTCCTGTCCGAACAAAAGCTCGATTGCACTGACGGATAAGGCTATATATGATCATCTCAGCGGCAAGGATGAATTCTGCCGCGATGTCATAGGGCTATACCCCATGATGACAGATGAGACTGTATGGTTCCTTGCAATTGATTTCGATGATAATGACTGGAAAAGTGATGTATCAACAGTCAAGTCTGTATGTTATGAATACGAGATACCGGCACACGTTGAACGTTCACGTTCGGGCGAAGGAGCACATCTCTGGATATTTTTTGATGAACCAATTACAGCTGTAAAAGCAAGAAAGCTTGGTAGTTGTTTGCTTACACAAGCAATGAATGATAGGCATGAGCTCAAATTCAAATCATACGACAGAATGTTTCCGAATCAGGATACCATGCCACAGGGCGGTTATGGAAATCTTATTGCCTTACCTCTGCAGAAACAGGCTGTTAAGAAAGGTAACTCGGTATTTGTCGATGACCATTTTATACCGTATCCGGATCAATGGAATTATTTAGCAACAGTAAAGAAAATAAACAACGACATGATCGACAGGCTGATACAACAAATCGGTGAAAATCATGAACTTGGCGAGCTATATACAGAAAAGACCAATGCCCCATGGGAGAAGCAGACATTCTTCGATGAAAAATTGAACCTCCCGGAAACTATCGATGTTGTATCAGCCAATGTGCTGTTTATAAATAAATCTGGAATTTCACAAAAAGCACTTAACAGAATTAAAAGACTGGCGACCTTCAAAAATCCGGATTTCTACAAATCACAGGCAATGAGACTGCCGATTTATGACAAACCACGTATTATTTCACTTTCTGACGAAGATGATGATTACATAATGCTCCCACGGGGCTGTTATGACGATCTGTGCGAGCTTGCTGCACAAAACGGGAGCAGCATAAACATAATTGACAAAAGGAATTTCGGAAGAAGTATTGATGTTGCATTTAATGGCGTGTTAAAGCATGATCAATCAGATGCAGTCAATGAAATGGTCAAGCATAATTGTGGTGTTCTTGCTGCAACAACAGCTTTTGGAAAAACTGTTACTGCTGCTGCGATCATAGCGGAGAAGCGTGTTAATACATTGATATTGGTTCATACACAAGCTTTATTATCTCAATGGAAACGCTCATTATCTGATTTTCTTGTTATAAACGAGATCCCATCGGAAGTGCCAAAGAAAAGAGGAAGAAAAAGAGAAATATCAGTAATCGGACAAATAGGCGGAGGAAAGAGAACTGACACCGGTATAATTGATATTGCGGTTATCCAATCTCTTATTCACGATAATGAGATAGATCAGATCGTAAAGAATTACGGAATGGTCATAGTTGATGAATGTCATCATGTCTCGGCATATAGTTTTGAATCCGTCCTTCGTGAAGTAAATTCCGGCTATGTATATGGTTTAACAGCAACTCCCAAACGTTCCGACGGACACCAACCTATAATATTCATGCAATGCGGCAGGATACGTTATACTGCAAATGCTAAAGAGTATGCTCTCAAACATAGTTTCGAACATATTCTTGTTCCGAGATTTACAAAATATCGACCAGATATATCTGATGAAAATTTATCTATAACTCAGCTGTATAAACTGATATCCGAAAGCACATACAGGAATAAGATGATCGTCGATGATGTAAAAGAAGCGATAAAACAAAAGCGTTGTCCTATTGTAATTTCTGAAAGAATGTCGCATTTGGAAATGCTTTATCAAATGCTGGCAGGCTCAGCTGACCATATCTATTTTTTGAGCGGCAAAGGTACGGCTAAAACAAAAAGAGAACTGCTTGATACGATCAGAAATGTCCCTAACAGAGAAAGTATGGTATTGCTCGCAACGGGGAAATATGTTGGAGAGGGATTTGACGAACCGCGTCTTGATACATTGTTTCTCGCCTCTCCAATTTCATGGAGCGGTACATTATCACAATATGTCGGTAGATTGCATAGAGAATATGATAACAAGAATAGCGTTATTGTGTATGACTATGCTGATATAAAAGTTCCGGTATTTGAAAAGATGTATAAAAAGCGTCTTAAAGGATATGCAAATCTCGGATATAGACTTAGTTGTGAAACTGACGAAAACGATGGATATAAAACGATATATACTGAAGACTTTGAAGATGATATGATACGTGATATTTCTTCTGCCAAAAGATCCGTTTATTTGTCTGTATCCTATATCAGTTCAGGTAAGACTAAAACAATTATCAGATTGGCTCAGGCATCGTATTTAAAAGGGATCAGCTTCAGAATTGTGATCAAAAAAGGCAATAATGCCTACTATAATAAGCTTATCTCGATATTGGCAGAGAATAATATTGATTACACAGTAAAAAACAACTTGACCAACAGTAATGTAATAGTTGACGGGAAGACAGTGTGGTACAGCAGCGGTGAACTGTTTTATAATTCTGAAGATGAATGTGTTTTGCGAATATCAGATGAACTATTGGCATCTGAGCTTATTGACAATATCTGATAATGTGTGTCACATCGGAAATGTAAAATCAACTTCGATATATTTATATTCTAACTTCAAAAATGGCTTAATCGGCAGTATTGACATTGTAATATCTCTGTGCTATAATACAATAACACCAACAATATGAAAAGGTGGGATAATATGCCTACAAAAGCAGCGAAAGATGTAATAAACGCCAATGGCTATGAGATTGGAATTTATACCGAGGATTTTGAAAACGAATTTATATCGCTTACTGATATTGCACGATATAAAAGCGATGATCCTAATGACGTAATCAGAAATTGGCTTCGTAATCGTGAAACGCTTGAATTCCTTGGTTTGTGGGAATCTATGCACAATCCCGATTTTAAACCCGTCGAATTCGACGGGTTTAGAACAAGTGCCGGACTTAATAGCTTTACTATGTCGCCGCAGAAATGGATCGACGGGGTAAATGCTATCGGATTGGTATCTAAAGCCGGCAGATACGGAGGTACATACGCTCATTCGGATATAGCGTTTGAGTTTGCTTCATGGGTATCGGCAGAGTTCAAGCTGTATATCATAAAAGACTATAAACGCTTGAAAAGCAATGAAAACAGTCGTTTGTCACTAAACTGGAATCTGAACAGAGAAATATCAAAACTAAACTACAAGATACATACTGACGCTATAAAAGACAATCTCATACCGCCGGAGCTGACACCAACACAGATAAGTTTTACTTATGCAAGCGAGGCTGACCTTCTGAATGTCGCGTTGTTCGGCATGACAGCCAAGCAATGGCGTGACGCCAATCCTGATAAGAAAGGTAATATCCGCGATCATTCAGATCTTAATCATTTGCTGGTACTTGCAAATATGGAAAGCTATAACGCGATCCTGATTGAACAAGGCAAGCCGCAATCGGAGCGTCTGCAAATTCTTCGCAAAACTGCCATAACTCAACTAACGGCAATTGCTAAGATAAACGTTGACGAAATCAAGAAGTTGAAATAATTTGCAGAATCACTTGAAATTATTCAGAATATGTGATATAATAATAGTATCCTAATAAATATCACAAATGTGATAGCATTTGACTGATAGCTTTTTGATAGCAAAAGTCAAAATACCCTAAAGAATATGGATAATAGCTACCATTTCGTACCACCACAGAGAAAAAGCTATAGCAATTATGTTTAATAACAGACTTTCTTCTGCGAGTGGGAGTAATTTTTTGACTTTGCAGCTGCAGCGCCGACCATAGGGCTTATTATTACAAGCATATACATAACAATTATTATCGGAGGCAGAAAAATGAAAGGATTTTGTGAGAGAAAATTCAGTTCCATGTTCATATCCGGTACCTTCACCAAGGCTGTCATGTACTTCATGCTGCTGAGCGACAGCATTATTGCGGGATTTTTTATCGGACAGACCGGAGTTGCGGCGATAAATGCCATTACCCCGGTAACGGGCATAGTAACATTCTTCGGAGATCTTGTATCGACAGGCGTAGGCATCGTGTTCACAAGAGAAATAGGAGCAATGCGAAAGAAACGGGCTGACGAAATATACGGTCAGGGACTTATAATCAGCATTTCTATCGGGCTTTTGTCCGCACTTACCATATTTCTCATACAGGACGCGTATTTCAGCATAAACGGTATTCAGGGAGAAATGCTCGAACAGGCTCTCAGATATTACCGCCTCACCCCGATAAACGCGTTTCTGACGATAGTTATTTTCTATCTTGAGCAAATGGTTTACAGTGACGGCGATGAGCTGTGCAACAACATCTGCTACGGGTTCCAGATAGGCGGAAATATTCTTTTTTCGATCATACTGACCAATTTCATGGGCATGACCGGCATCATACTCGGCTCGATCGTCGGCAACAGTCTCGGCATACTCACCTGCATCTGGCATTATTTCCGCAAGGGCAATACTCTTCATTTTGAATGGCACCTTTCGTTCAAGGACTTCCTGCTTACATCACGGTACAGCATCGTGGATTCTTCGGTTTACCTTTGCTGGGCGCTTATGGACTACGTTATGATAGGCTTTGTCTCGGCAAATTACGGAGAGTCGGGGCTTGTGACACTTGCGGTGGTCGTGAGCCTTATCGAGTTCAGCGTTGTGCTTGACGGCGTGGGAATGGCGATGCAGCCGCTTATCGGTACATATTTCGGTGAGAAGAACCATGTGCTCATCAAAAGGGTGATGAAAGCGGGATATAAAGCGGCGATACTTGAAGGAATCATAGCCACCGTTCTATTATTAATTTTCGCCAAGCAGTTCTGCGGACTTTTCGGCATCACCGAGGGCGATGCTCTTGAACCGTCTGCCGCCGCGATAAGGATAGTATGCATCGGGTTTACGCTGTGCAGCGTGGTATCGCTTACGACCTCCTACTATATGCTTATCGACCATATCGGTATGGCGACCTGTTTTGCAATGCTTCAGAACGGCGTGCTTTATATCGCCCTGCCGATAATCGGCTCGCTGCTTTTCGGGATAAACGGAATGTGGGCGGGATTTGTCATCTCCCCGCTGCTTACTCTTATCATTGCATACGGCTTTGTGTATCTTAAATTCGGAAAGGACAATTTCCCGTTCCTGCTGAAAAATATAGATTCGGATATCGTAGTCATGGACGATACGCTTACTCCCGAGAATGCCGCGGCGCTGTCGCAGCGTGTCGGAGAATGTATAGGAGCACATGGGTTCTCTGAGAAAGCCGTCACCCACGCTTCACTTTTTACAGAGGAGATCGGGCTTACCGTACTTGAAAAGAACAAACAGGCAAAGAAACCTGTGCTTTTTGAGCTGTCTCTTTTCTTTGAGGAGGATTCGGTGCTTATCATCGAGCGTGATGCCGGCGAATTATTCAATATAACGGATCCGGATATGCAGATAAAGGGGCTGAGCAGCTTTATCCTTAGCGGACTTATGGAAGCGCATGAAGAAAAAGCCTATCTTGTGACAACAGGCTATAACCGCAATATGATACGCTTTTCAAAGTCATGAACCGACCGGAGGCAATACAGTCTTTCACAGCGAGCATTGTCGCTGCAACGACAATGCTCGCTGTTCATGCTTTGTTTTGCGTTTTCGACAGTCAGGCAGCAAAGTGAAGCTCTCATATTGTCGTCAATTGCAAGATCCAAGACCTGCGTGTTTCACGATCGGATCGTGTCCAGTTTTATTATCCTATATTATTCAAATTCTGCAGCAATAAGATATTACGTCCAACGTGTCCCGGTTATTATCGGCATGGTGGTCGTTGAATTTGATGTTCCGGTTATTGGCGGCTCAGTCGATGAATACGATGTTCCTGTTATTGGCGGCTCAGTGGTCGATGAATACGATGTTCCTGTTATTGGCGGCTCAGTGGTCGATGAATACGATGTCCCGGTTATTGGCGGCTCAGTGACCGATGAATACGGTGTGCCGGTTATTGGCGGCTCAGTGAATGACGGATACGGTGTCCCGGTTATTGGCGGCTCAGTGACCGATGAATACGATGTGCCGGTTATTGGCGGTTCTGTGATTGAAGAATCCGACGTTCCGGTTATTGGCGGTTCTGTAGCTGACGAATACGACGTACCGGTTATTGGCGGTTTTACGGTCGATGAATCCGACGCTGCGGTTATTTGAGGTATGTTATTCGATGAACCGGGTATTGTGGTTGTTGTCGTTTTTTTAACCGTTGTTACAGTGGTTGCTTTGGTGGTTGTTTCTGACGATTTGGCGGTTGTTATTGTCGTCTTCGCATTCGTTGTTGTCTTCGCAGTCACTGAGATTACCGGAATAACAGGAGCAGGAATTGATGTTTCGGGAGGAGGAACAGTTGTATCATCCGATATATCGGTTATCTCTGCCGAAGTTACGATTGTTGTGGCAGAGAGGGATGTTTCCGGTTTAGAAACTGTCCCATCTGTTTCATTGGCTATCTCCTCTCCCGTTTTGATGCTCAGAAGCGCAATAAGTCTTTCTGTCGCAGCAGACGGGAGGCGTGAAAGATCAAGATGCCTGACCGTCTCACCGTTTTTGTCTCTGACATATTCCGAAGAATCGCGTGTTCCCTTAATAATAACGCTTTCTCCGGCGACAAACGACAGTTCGCTGCCCGTATCCACACCTGACGCTGTCCGAAGTCTTGTCGAAACCACACCGTTCGTCACCTCAACGAGCGTATAAGTCGTGCCGTCTATGTCAACAACAGTTACACGGAATTTTGTTCCTCTCACTGACATGGTGGAGTTGGGCGTGTCAACATCATACGAATCTCCGGCTCTAAGGCTTGAGCGAAGCTCGTTGAGCTCCGAACCCTTGTCGAGTACGATCCTTATTCTGTTGTTATTTCCCGACTGATCGGTTTCCAGCAGAAAGTGCGTATTTTCATCGGCAAAGAGGTATTTGTCGTTATCCATCAGCATTGTAAGAGAGGAAGTCTCCATGACACTGATGTCATCGCCGCCGTAGAGCCTTTCGCCGGCATAAGCCTGTCCGTTGTTGATATCGCCTGTGACGATCACGATCCCGCTGACGCTCTTGGCTGTAATGCTGCGGTATGTATTGCCGTTTATCAGCAGTACTGCCGCCGCGATGCCGGCTGCGATGACAATACCCGCTGAAGCGAAAGCTATCCTGCCCTTAGTTGTTTTCAGAATACTCCTTAAACCCATCGCATGTCCTTTCTCTTATACACAAGCTTGTCGGTTATTATTCGCTGCTGCCTTCATGCGGCTTTAAGCATTCATACAGATATTCCACATATTTACCGTCTATGGTGCCTTTTCCGACCATGTCTCTCATTATTGCAAATGCCTTTTCAAAAGGCAGAGGTTTTTTATAGGGTCTGTCGGTTGCGAGAAGAGCATCGCAGATATCGCAGACTGTCATAATCCTGGACTCAGAGGAGAGCTCTTCGGCTTTGATCCCATCGGGATATCCGCTGCCGTCAAGATTTTCATGGTGCTGACCGGCATAGACCGGGGAATTCCTGAAATAGCTGTTGAAATACACCTTTGAGAGTATATTCTTTGTTATGGAAACATGACTTTCCATGACCTTGCGCTCGCTGTCGGTAAGGGTTCCTTTTCTGATGCTCAGACATTCCTTCTCACTGTCGGTGAAGAACGGTTCACCCTCGAATTCGTATTTCAGAACGACGGAAACTTCTTCCATAAGTTCGTCGTTCAGATAACCTGCAGCGTTCGCCTTGTCTATCATCAGTTCGGCGTGCTCAGTCTTGTTCCTGATATCCTCATACCATGCTTCGTCATGATCTCCGCGGAGCATCATTATTTCGGCGCGAAGGCGGACTGTTAAGAGGCGCTTCTTTATATCATCTTCTCTGCCGCCGAGCCTGGTAGCCTTGTTCATTACCGACAGCGGAACGGCTATCTTGCCTATGTCATGAAGCAGCGCACCCATTACAAGCTGTTCTTTCCTGTGCTCGGAGAAATGCTCCTTTTCTTTGCCGCGCCGGTGGAGCTTATTGATATGGTCGGCGACCATTCCGCAGTATTTTGCCACATTGCGGGTATGGCTGGCGTTGTATGGAGTACGCTCGTCTATTGCTGCCGCCATTGCTTCTGTGAAACTCCACATCTGCTTTTTGAGTTCCCTTTGATGGTTATCGAACAGAAAGTAAATGTCAGATGCAAGAACCATTATTATTATATATATACACGGTATTACTATCCCGTTGGCAGCAAGTATCATTCCCGTGATCAGGTACAGGACTGTAAATACCGCCGAGCCTGCCGCGTATTTCGGCAGCTTTGCCTTTCTGCCGGCAGTCATCAGCCCGAACACCAGCAGCGCCGTGATGACTGCTATGACGAGTCTGTTGGCAACGATCATGGTCTTACCCTGCATATAGGCCTGGATCAGATTTGCGTGTATCTCCACACCGTACATGGAGTCTCCCCGGTCGGAAGCGGGCTGGTAAGCGTCCTGAAATCCCGGGGCATACGCTCCCACCAGTACGATCGCATCTCTGAAAGCCGATGTCGGCACCTTTCCCGAAAGCACCGCCGACAGTGAGAGCTCTGAAAATTCACCTGTCGTTCCCGAATATGCAAACTGGAACTGCCCCCTGGAATTAGTTGCAGGAATTCTTATTTTTTCTCCGGTCTTAGCGCAGTAAAGCTTATAAACAGCAAAAGCAAAGCTGTCATGGTTCATGACGGTCTCGTCCTCAGTGAAGGTCACTGAATTGACCGCATATCTGATATAACCGTCACTGGCAATGATCTTGTTTGTGAAACCCGGAATTACCGCTTCTCTGAGCTCGTTGTACGGCATCTCGATACGGTAAATGTGTTCGGTATTGTAAAACATCTCGCCTGCGCTGTTTTTCTCGACTCTGCCGCGGTACACTATGTTGGAACCGACAACAATGTTTCCGTCAGCTTTTTTCGCAGCATCTGCAAGTCTTTTATCTTTATCGGGGTCGGTGAGATCGGTCATTATGAAATCCAATCCCACAACGGCAGGGCTGTCCGACTGAACCTCATAGAGTTTTTCCAGCAGGTCGGAGAGCTTCTCGCGTGACCACAGACTGAAATTGCCGTACTCATTCAGAGTTTCCTCGTCTATACCGATTATAACGATCCTTCTGTCGGTACCGCTGAAATGAGTATAGAGACTGTCGGTAATGACCTGATCCGCAGCGTACAGTGGTGCGAAATACACCAGCATACCTGATGATATCATGAATATTATAGTTATGAAAATGCTGAATGATCTTCTCATAGTATGACCTTTTCATATTAAGGGTACCTTTAAAAACCGCTTTGAACAGAGAAAATGAGTATAATTCTTATGCCGCTTTCAAAAGCGCATCCTTGCGCTCTTCTGGCGGCATAGTCAGAGCCTCCTGCTCTGGCGCCAAATGCAAGGAAAGGCTCCGAAAGCTTGCTGACGCAAGGTGAGGAGACTTGACGAAGCAGTTGGTGCAAGCAGTTCTTTTTCTCTCAAATGGGTTTTTAGAGGTTCCCTTAAGTGTTATGGATGTGACACAACGTTATCGGTGAAAAAATATACTTTTTATAATAAATTATATCAGATATCAGCTTCATTGTCAACATAATTATTGGTTTGAAATAAAAGCAATTTGTTTGAATGTCAATGATATGTTACACTCAACAAGCTGTATTCTTCATCTGTGTGTTCCTTAGGACTGTGATGCGGTCTGTGCGACTTTTATTTTAAGCTATACCAATGACCGTCATATCTCGCTCTCCGCCGATATATTGACATTCGGCTAACTCTGAATCGGATACTTGCTTCTGTTACGCCATGTTTGTATGAATATTTCACTGCCTGTTGACGAAACCGTGCTTCTTGTGCTATACTGTTCATGGAGAAAAAATTTCACCCTTTCATTATGTGTTTTTGTGGTTATTAACATCATAACATATTTTTGAAAGTTTTCTCTATTTTTGTAACATATCTATTGTATCATAACATGCCTGCATCGCACTTGATTCGGGCAAGGTAAACGGGAAAATAACAGTTAAGATATGAGGTGAGCGAAATGCTTGAAAAATGGAAAACAACAGATGTAAAAACAGACTATACGGCTGAGATAAATCGGCTGAAAGACGAGATACAGAATGCCGATGCGATAGTTATCGGCGCGGGAGCAGGGCTTTCCACGGCTGCCGGATTTACCTATTCGGGCGAACGGTTCCGCAGATACTTTTCTGATTTCGAGGATAAATTCGGGTTCCACGATATGTATTCGGGAGGTTTCTATCCGTTCCCGACACAGGAGGAGCAGTGGGCGTACTGGTCGCGGTTTATTTACTGCAACCGTTATATGAATGTTGACAACGGCACATACAAGGCGCTTTTTGAGCTTGTAAAGGACAAGGACTATTTCATTATCACAACGAATGTCGATCACCAGTTTCAGAAAGCGGGCTTCGACAAAGCACGACTGTTCTACACACAGGGAGATTATGGCTTGTTCCAGTGCAGCGAACCGTGTCACGCTCAGACCTACGACAATGAGGAGATCGTCAAGGATATGATCGAATTTCAGAAGGATATGAAGATCCCCACCGAGTTGATACCGCGCTGCCCGAAATGCGGCAAGCCTATGTCAATGAACCTGCGCTCCGATGACACATTTGTCGAGGACGAGGGGTGGCACGATGCAGCTTTGCGGTATGAAACATTTCTCGGAGAGCATGACGGACAGCATATCCTGTTTCTCGAACTCGGTGTGGGAATGAATACTCCCGGCATAATAAAATTCCCGTTCTGGAAAATGACTGCCAAGAACGAGAATGCCGTATATGCCTGCCTGAATTTTGGTGAAGCGTATGCGCCGGACGAGATAAGTGAACAGAGTATTTGCATCAATGGGGATATTCACGAAATAATAGATACGATGTAATGAACTAAAACGCTGTTGCGAACGATCTTAGACAGATGATCATATCCCAAAAGTCCTGTTAAATCAGAAAATCAAGATGTTCGGCAAGCATAGTGATAATTAAGGCTGCGTTATTTATTGAAACCATAATAAAACAGGATAAAATCTGACTTATAATTGTTATGCTTGCAGTCGTGGGAGAATGTCAGAATGAAAAATAAAAACATCAACGCGATAATCTACGCTTTTGCTGCGGCAGTTTTCTATGCGCTCAATGTCCCGTGCTCGAAACTGCTGCTTGGACACATACCGCCCACATTCATGGCGGGGCTGCTGTATCTCGGCGCGGGAATAGGAGTAGGAGTGATGTACCTGTTCCATCGTAAAAAAGAAAAGCCGGAGGAACGGCTGAACAGGAAAGACCTTCCGTACACTGTCGGAATGGTGCTGCTCGACATTATCGCTCCGATACTGCTTATGATCGGCATAAATATCGGCACTTCTGCTAACGCGTCTCTGCTCGGCAACTTCGAGATAGTGGCGACGACCGTTATCGCGCTGCTGATATTCAAGGAAAATGTCAGCGGAAAGCTGTGGGCGGCTGTTGCACTTATAACCTTGTCAAGTATGATCCTCTCATTCGGCGGAAGTGACATCTTCTCGTTCTCGGTAGGCTCGCTGTTCGTGCTGGGTGCGACCGCCTGCTGGGGACTTGAGAATAACTGCACACGCAGCATTTCCGAAAAGAGCACCTACCAGATCGTGACAATAAAAGGCTTCTGCTCGGGTGCGGGCTCGGTGATAGTTGCACTGATACTCGGTGAGAAGCTGTCGGGAATGATGTATGTATTGCCTGCGCTGCTGCTTGGATTTGTGGCTTACGGGCTGAGTATTTTCACTTACATCAGAGCGCAGAAAACGCTGGGTGCTGCCAAAACAAGCGCATACTATGCCGCCGCTCCGTTTATTGGTGCATTCCTGTCGTTTGTGCTCCTGCACGAAGAGCTTACTGCAGCCTACATTGCGGCGCTTATTGTGATGACTGCGGGAACTGCGCTTGTTGTGGCGGACACGCTCGCAAGGCATCATACACACGAGCATACTCACACGTTCACGCACACGCACGACGGTTCGACTCACACACATACTGTTACTCACAGCCACGGGCATACGCACTATGTCACCGATGGCAGGCACGGTCACAGGCACAGCAGCGAGGAGCTTGAAGGACTGCTGACCGGTCATAGTTCCTGAAAACTACAGTCCGACTGAATTATTCGGTCGGACTGTTTCGTTTTTTATTGACATTCGGGCGCAAATGTGATACTGTATGCCGTGGTTAGTGAACGATAACGTACAAGAGAAAAACGGTAAGATCCACTTATCACTTTTTGTACATAATAAAATCGCACTTCTCCCCGCCTGTGCCGAGGGTCTGCGTGCGGTTGAAGCCTATCTTGTCCAGACCGCCGTAGGTGTAATTGTCGCAGTCGCAGAAAAACCTGCAAACCTCAGGATATCCGCATTCCACACAGGTATCGTACCACAGACATTTGTGGATATCGAGGAAAAAGCGGTCTTTCTCTGTCCTGCTTTCACACTCCCACCGGTCACTTTTTTTCGTTATTCTTATAAAACCCGTTTTGAAAACTGTCCAGAAACCGGGCAGCTTTTCCGCTTTTGCGTATGTATCATGCATCATCGGACCCGCCACGTTCCGGACATAATCGTCCAGTATTCTGTCCGCGTCATGACCGTTCTCCTTCAGCACAGCATAAGCCGCTATTCTCGGGATTATAGTTTCCCGCATCGTTTTCAGCCTTGACGGTGAAGTTTCTTTTGTTTTGGAGATCCAGTCGCCGTGCTTTTGTTTTGCGGCTGCAAGATATTCCTCACCTTTTTCCGCGCCGAGCTCTTTTACGAGCAGTTCTTTCATCTGCTCCCATACAACGAGTTCTCTTTTTGTCATGATTGCCTCCGTTTAATCAGTGTTTTTCAAAGCTGTTCAGTGTCCCGGCTTTCAAGCGCTTGCAGTATTTTTTCCAGTGCCTTTTCCCGTGCCTTCTGACATTCCTCGGGGTGCTTTTTCTCCTGCGGCAGAAGGTTATTGTTTACAGGGAAACAGCCGAGATTGTGGCTGCTTCAAAGCCGTCTTTTATGTATCTGTATTGTTTAGTTTTCATATATCCGCCTTTTCGTTAGTTTCAGCTAACTGATTTATAATAGCACATTTAGTGCGAAATGTCAATATCTTTACCGCAGTACAAAACTGTATTTTCAGGTTGACATATCCGGTAAAATGTGATATTACATTGAAAGTTAGCAATTGCTAATTAAAGGAACGGAGGACAAATATATGGAAAAGATAAAAATACAGAAGAACACGGTCATGGAGACGCTGGTGCAGACGACAGCTTCCCTGAAGTTGATAACGGTAAGTGCAGGTGGATAAATCTCGATCTCCCCGACATTATTGAGGCACGAAAAAGCCTGTTCACTCTCCGCGAGCGGGAGAAAAACGCTCAGTACAGCGTTTTCTCACGTCCCGCGAAATACACTTCTCTGCCTGCTGCACAGCGGAACCGCAGCCATATTTTCAGATATATGCACCCGAAATGTATATCTTACGGTAAGTGTCGAAATCCAGCCACTTCCCGAACAGCTCCGGGAGCGTGCTTTCATCGGATTTTTCATATTCCGCTATGAAACGTTTCACGTCCTCACCGTTTTTTGCAAGCACCGCAAAACCGCGCCCGTTGACTATCGGAGCGGTACAGTCGTAATAGTAATCATCGAATTTCACAAGCCGCTCGACTTTTTTATTGCGTATCAGCACAGCAACTCTGTCCCGCATTACGATGATATCGAAATCATCGGGGTACGCGAAACTCTTCCCGCGCACAGGTATCTCATCCCCGACACGGAATGTGCTGTTTACGGTCTGCGCGTGAAAGACATTGTAACTGTTCACGTCGTAGTAAAATTCCTCGAAAAGGTCGCCGCGCGCCGTGAGAATTCCGTCGGTGAACGCGGCTTTTTCCTGCCCGGAAACAGCCTTGTCAAGCACATCTTCCACAACTCCGCAAGCTGCTGTCATATTTGTCACACGGTCAATGAGGATAAGCTCACCGAGGGTCTTGTGCAGTGCGAATTTGTCTGCGGTTATCGGCTCAGACAGTTTTATAGTGCATCGTGCTATCCCGTTCTTTCCGAGAGATTTTGTTTGGATATGCTCGCCTGTGTTCACATCTACGCATACTTTATTTCGGTGACAACAGCCGGTATCAGCTTCGTTCCGAGCTTCACAAGGCAGTCACCGCCGATATTAAGTTCGCTGTCGTCCGTCCACAGCAGTGAAACTTCAAGTGTTCCGTAAGCAGCGATATCTTCATCTTTCGTGATCACACAGCCGCGCGAAACATCGACTTCGCGGTCGAGCGTCAGGGTAACGGGCTGACCCGCATAAGCGCTGTCCGACTGTCTGTCTGTGACAAGAATATCTTTTACGGCGGCTGTTTCGCCGCTTGGCAATGTTCGCACGGTATCGCCGACGGAGACGAAACCTGCTTCCACCTGACCCTGGAAACCGCGGAATGTGCGGTCGGGACGGCACACACGCTGCACCGGCATATAGAACTTTTCGGTACTGTCACTGTCGCTGACATCAACATCTTCAAGATATTTCAGCAGAGGTCCTCCGGAATACCACGGCATATTCGCTGATGATACGGTCACGTTGTCGCCGGCTGTCGCGGACAGCGGTATGACTTTGACATCGCCGAGTTTAAGCTCTGCGGCGAGCTCGTTTATCTGTGCGAGAATTTCGTTGAAACGGTTCTCGGAATACTTCACCAGATCCATTTTGTTGACAGCAAAAACGTAATGCGAAATGCCCATGAGACTGCATATTCTCGCGTGTCTGCGGGTCTGCACGAGAACTCCCTGCGACGCGTCAACAAGAATTATCGCAAGCTCCGCGAATGACGCTCCCACTGCCATATTACGGGTATATTCCTCGTGGCCGGGAGTGTCCGCGACAATGAAGCTTCTGGCATCGGTAGTGAAGTAGCGGTACGCGACATCTATCGTGATACCCTGTTCACGCTCCGCCATAAGTCCGTCGAGGAGCAGGGAGTAGTCTATCTGCCCGCCGGTGCTGCCCACCTTGCTGTCAAGTTTGAGCGCCTTTTCCTGATCGGCATAGATCAGCTTCGCATCGTAGAGGATATGTCCGATAAGCGTGGATTTGCCGTCGTCAACGCTCCCGCAGGTGATGAACTTTAATAGTCCTTTGCTCATTAGAAATACCCCTCTCTCTTTCTGCGCTCCATGCTTCCCGCAGCCTCGTTGTCGATAACGCGGGAGGTGCGTTCGGATTCGACGCTTGCAAGAGTTTCTTCAATTATCTCGTCAAGCGTTGACGCGGTGCTCTCTATGCCGCCGGTGAGAGGGTAACAGCCGAGTGTGCGGAAACGTACCGATTTCATCTGCGGCACCTCGCCCTCTTTCAGCGGAAATCTCTCGTCATCTATCATTATGATATTCCCGTCCCGTTCCACCACCGGGCGCACCGCGGCAAAATACAGCGGAACAATGTCAATGTTCTCGCGGCGGATATACTGCCATATATCCTTTTCCGTCCAGTTGGATATCGGGAAAACGCGTATGCTCTCGCCCTTGTTGATCTTCGTGTTGTAGAGCTTCCACATCTCGGGGCGCTGGTTCTTCGGATCCCACGCGTGAGACGCGCTTCGGAAGGAGAAAATGCGCTCCTTTGCGCGGGACTTTTCCTCGTCGCGTCTGCCGCCGCCGAATGCCGCAGTGAAACCGTACTTGTCGAGTGCCTGCTTGAGTGCCTGTGTCTTCATGATGTCGGTGTAGGCTGCACCGTGGTCGAAGGGGGTTATGCCCTGTTTCACTCCGTCCTCGTTGATATATTCGAGCATTTCGATACCGAGTTTTTTTGCTGTCTCGTCGCGGAATTTTATCATTTCCCTGAATTTCCATGTCGTATTGACATGCAGGAACGGGAACGGCGGTTTCTCCGGATAGAAAGCTTTGAGCGCAAGATGCAGCATCACCGAGCTGTCCTTTCCGATAGAATAAAGCATGACAGGCTTTTCGCACTCCGCGGCAACTTCGCGTATTATGTATATTGCTTCTGCTTCAAGCTCGTCAAGGTGCGATAATTCGGACATTTCATCAACTCCTAATACTTGTTTGATTCTCTCGTATCTACGTTTATCACGGCTGTACTGCCGTCGGGCTTTTCTGTCACCCAGCGCAGGATATCGCCGTCTTTTTCAGTGTGCAGTCTGCTACCGAGACCTCCCATGTCGGCTCCGAGGAAGAAACGTATCGCATACATGGGACATTCCTTTATGCAGCTCGTGCAGCCCCAGCAGTCACGCGGGTATTTTATATACGCTCTGCGTTCTTCGTCAAGCGCAATGAGCGTTCCGGGACAAACATCTCTGCATCTGCCGCAGCCGACACATTTAAGCTTATCTATCGCAATACTCAACTGCCGCTCACTCTCCTTAAAATGATCTCGGTCTTTCCGTTCACGAAACGGGAGTTTACAAACACATTCCAATGCTCGTCGTCACGCTCAGGGTAGTCGGTATTTTCGGCAAAGCAGTGCCAGCGTGTTTCATGACGGGCTTTAAGGTGCGCGATAACTGTCCTGCATACTGTCAGCCGCTCCCGCAGCTCGTAAATGTACATAAGCTCCTGAAAATCGTCGGCATGAAGGCTGTTTGAAAGAGCTTGCAGCTGCACGATACGGCGGTCGGCGATATCAAGGCTGTTATCAGAGAAACTGTAGTTCGTCTTTATTCCGCCCGCGTAACTGTCCATTACGGTCTGCATCGCTTCTTCAAGCTGTTCCGCAGTATAAGGGCTGCCGGAGTTCTCAAGAGATCCCGTTATCTCTTTTTCGTGTGAGGAAATGCTCTCTTCGGAGACAGTTCCGGGTGTACTGCTTCCGAGATAGTTCAGCATGGCAAGCGCGGCTATCTCGCCCTCGGCAAGCGCGCCTGTGACATACTTCTGCGGAGCTCCGCCCGATACATCTCCCGCAGCGTAAAGCCCCTTTATCGTAGTGGAGCGGTCGGTATCCACCCAGAAACCGCTTGCGGTATGCCCGCCGACTATGTACGGCTCCGTGCCTTCGATCTCAACGTTGTATCCGCTTGGCAGTTCACCGCTCTCTGTCCAGTGCAGAGTCTGCGACGGCGCCATATTGAGGTAGGCTTTGAGAAGGGACTGCTCCTGCTCCTCCGTGATGCCTTTCGTTTGCAGAAAGCAGGGGCCTCTCCCCGCCGCATTCTCAGCGACTGTACCATAAACGCGCTCTGATGTGGTCAGCCCGTATTTCTGCTCATAGACCTCTCCGAGAGAGTTTATCTGCTTTGCGCCTACGCCTTGTGCAAGCGTTCCGGTAGGTGCTATCGTGTCTTTGCATCGAAGTGCGATAAAGCGCATCTCAAATGTCGTCATCTCCGCACCGTGACGTATCCCCATAGCATAGCCCGCGCCGGTATTGAACGGACAGTACCACATCTTGTGACGCGAGAAACCGGGATTATTCGGCTTGTAAAGTCCTGCCGCTCCGCCTGTCGCTATCAGCACCGCACCGGCTTCGATGACATAGAATGTGTCGTTTTCAATACCGATGCCGAACGCACCGTTCACACGATTTTCGGAAACATCGATATCAATGATGTTCACGCGGTTCAGAATGCGGACATTCGGCTGACGCTCCGCCATTCCCGCAAGCAGCGGCTTGATGTTCTCGCCGTTTATCTTGATATTCCGGTTCCCGCGTGTCACGTATTTTCCATGCTCGTCTTTGAGAATGACAAGTCCTTCTTTTTCAAGTCTCTCCGTGACAGCGTTGAGCCGCTCGGACATGGTGACCAGAAGATCCTCCCGCGCTATCCCCGCCGCGTCATTCATGCAGTAATCGGCGTAATCCTGCGGAGTCCTGCCCTCGGTGATGTAGGCGTTGAGCGCGTTCACTCCCGCGGCGAGACAGCCGCTTCTTTTAACGTGCGCCTTTTCACATATAAGTATCTGTTTGTCTGAGTTTTCGGCAGCAGTAACCGCCGCGTAGCAGCCCGCAGTCCCTCCGCCTATGATGAGTATATCGGTCTTTATTCTTTCGGTTTTCATGTGATGTTATTTCCGTTCGATTGCATTTAAGATAACTTCGCGGAACTTGTCATGCCCCACGCGGTCAAGGGTGAAACGAAATCTTTCGCTCGGCTTCGCGTTCTCCGCAAAAAACTCTATTGCCGCGTCGCATACACGCATAAGCGTATCGTGATCCTCAATGAACGGAACGATCGGTTCACCCTTTGCGATGCTGTTGCCGAAAAGCCCGCCAAATGATACGATGTAGCCGCTTACATAGTCCCATGCGTCCGTCGGACATGACTTCACACACCGTCCGCAGAAGTTGCACTTTCCGGTATCAACTTTGATATTCCCGTCCTGCACGGTTATCGCCCCGGAACGGCATATTTTCTGACAGACACCGCAATGAATGCAGTCCTGCTCCTTCCAGCTCACCTTCAGCCCGCCCTTTATGCCGAGGTCATTTTCCTCCGCTTTAAGGCAGTTGTTCTGACAGCCGGTTATGCCGAATTTGAACTTATGCGGCAGCTCCCTCGCGTAGTATCTTTCATCGAGTTCCTTTGCAAGCGCATAGGTGTCGATGCACCCGCTGGGGCAAACAGCGTTTCCCTGACAGGCGGTAATGGTGCGGACGCGCGGACCGCAGACTCCGGGCTGTACATCACCTTCGGCGAGTGCGTTCTTCACTTCGTCGATCTGTTCGAGCCTGATGAACGGTATCTCAATGCTCTGACGCGAGGTGAGATGAACGTGACCGTCGCCGTATTTTTCAGCCACCTCCGCTATTTTCGCGAGCTGTTCCGCGGTCACATTCCCGCCTACAACGCGTAAGCGCAGTGAGAAATTGTCCTTTTGCTTCTGACGCATAAATCCGCCTTTTTTGAGTGTCGAATAATCAACTGCCATATCAGTTCTCCTTCCTGTAATGTGAAATTACTTCAGCCGTTTTTACAATATCCTCATCGGTGTGCGCGTATGAAACGAACATTGCCTCAAACTGTGACGGTGCTGCGTATATGCCGTTATCCGTCAGATACGAGAAAAACCTCGCGTACTCCTCTCTGTTTGCAGTCAGCGCCGTTTCGTAGTCAACGACCTGCGTATCAGTGAAGAATACTGTCATCAGCGAGCCGCAGCGGTTCACGTTCAGCCCCGCTTTCTTTGCCGCTTCTTCAAGAACCGCCGTTTTTCGTTCAAGCTCCGCATACAGATCGGGAGTATGCTCTATCTGCGTTATCTGCGCAATTCCCGCAGCAGTCGCGATCGGGTTTCCTGAGAGAGTTCCCGCCTGATAGACCGCGCCAAGCGGTGCGACGCATTCCATTATCTCACGTTTTCCGCCGTACGCCGCAAGCGGCATCCCACCGCCGACTATCTTTCCGAGGGCGGTCATATCGGGCTTTATTCCGTAAAGCTCCTGCGCACCGCCTGCCGACAGCCGGAATCCCGTTATCACTTCGTCGAATATCAGCAGCGCACCGTATTTTTTTGTAATGTCACGAAGCGCCTGCAAAAAGAACTTTTTCGGTGGTACAACACCCATGTTTGCCGCGCAGGGTTCGACTATCACCGCCGCAATATCCTCGGGGAACCGCTCAAACAGCGCTTTCACCGAATCCGGGTCATTGAACCTTGCAAGCAGCGTGTTTTCCGTGAATTCTGCCGGAACTCCCGCACTGTCGGGAACGGAGTTTGTGAGCTGACCCGAGCCGCCTTTTACGAGCAGACCGTCGGAATGCCCATGATAGCAGCCCTCAAACTTCACTATCCTGTCGCGGCGCGTGCAGCCGCGTGCGGCGCGTACCGCGCTCATCACAGCTTCCGTGCCGGAGTTCACCAGCCGAAGCAGCTCCATTGATGGGAAATGCGCCTTTATCTTTTCGGCGAGTATGACCTCGCCCTCATGACAAGCACCGTATGTAAGCCCTTTTTCGCACGCAATCTTCACCGCGTCAATGACAGCCGGGTGAGCGTGGCCGAGAATGTCGGGCCCCCAAGAGCAGATGTAATCGATGTACTCATTTCCGTCCGTGTCAGTGATACGGTCACCGCGGGAACTGCTTATATACAGCGGTTCCCGCCCGACGCTCACGAACGCGCGGACAGGGCTGTTCACACCGCCAGGCATGAGTGTTTTCGCTTGTTCAAATAATTTGTGTGACCTTTCTGTTTTCATTGTTCTTCTATCCACCCTGCCGCGTCAAGCGCGTGATATGTGATGATAATATCAGCCCCGGCGCGTTTTATCGAAATAAGATTTTCAAGCACGATCCGCTTTTCATCTATCCAGCCGTTCGCCGCGGCAGCTTTCACCATGCTGTATTCGCCGCTGACGTTGTAGGCTGCTATGGGAAGACCAAACCTGTCGCGTGCCGCCCTCAGGATATCAAGATAAGCAAGTGCGGGCTTGACCATTACCATATCCGCGCCCTCGTCGATATCGTCGGCTATCTCGCGGAGCGCTTCACGTCCGTTTGCCGGGTCCATCTGATATGTGCGCCTGTCACCGAACGCGGGAGCTGACTGCGCCGCGTCACGGAACGGCGAATAATAGCCCGACGCGAACTTCGCGCTGTAAGACATTATCGGCGTGTTGATGTGACCGCTTTCATCGAGCGCCTTTCTTATTGCAGCCACTCGTCCGTCCATCATGTCCGAAGGCGCGATTATGTCGGCACCGGCGTCTGCAAGGCTGACCGCCATTTTTGACAGCAGCGGCAGAGTTTTGTCGTTCGCTATCCCGTGACCGCAGACAACGCCGCAATGCCCGTGGGAAGTGTACTCGCACAGGCAGACATCCGCGATAACGAGCAGCCGCGGGTACTTCTCCTTTATGTGTCGTATCGCGCGCTGAGTGATGCCGTCATCGCTGTACGCTTCGGTAGCGTTCTCGTCCTTGTGCGCAGGTATGCCGAATATCAGTATGCCGGAAATACCGCTTTTATCGACTCGGTCAAGCTCCTCGTCAATACGGTCCGGCGACCATTGGTAAATCCCAGGCATTGACGGGACAGGAGCCTTGATATCCTCGCCTTCAATTACAAAAATCGGATATATCAGCTCGCTTTTGCTGAGCCGCGTTTCGCGGACGAGCGAACGCATTTCCTCGCTTGCGCGAAGTCTTCTGAATCTTCTCATTTCCTGTCTCCTTTTATTGCTGCAGCCGCACCCTGCGCTGTATGCGGGGCAGCTGTGATAATTTCGCTGTCGGTATATTTTTTTGCGTTCTCCGCTGTCTGCGATCCTATGCATACTGTCTTTGTTTTACCGGATATCGTGTTTCCGACCTCAAAAAAGTGCTGAACTCCCGATGAACTGCCGAACACGATATAATCGGTATCGGCGTGTTCTGCCGTCATTCCAGGTCTGCGCAAAGTATCGTATATCTTCACATCATCGAAGCTTATATTCCGCTTTGTGAGCAGTTCCGCAAGCTGCTCCGAGCCGAGAGCCGCACGCAGTATCAGCACCTTTCCCGGTGCGCTGTCTGCTATTGTATCGGCAAGGTCCGCGACTGTGAATTTGTCGGGAATTATATCGGGAATAATGCCCGCGTCCGCAAGAGTATCGGCAGTCCCGCTGCCGACTGCGGCTATCTTCACCCCTGCGAGAGAGCGCAGGTCGATGCACTTTTCCTTGCAGTGTTCGATAAACAGATCCACGCCGTATGAGCTTGTGAACGCAATACAGTCATACCCTTCAAGCACCGGTATCTCCTGCTTTCTTACAATTTGCAGGTGGCTGTACCGCTTAACATCTGCGCCGTCAGCTTCAAGCAGACCGGCAAGCTTCTCCGTAAATCTCTCCGTGCCGGTGACTGTCACCGAAACGCCCGTAAGCCTGCCGGGCTGTGAACTGCACGAATAGTCGAACGCCGCAGTCTCACCGACAACGATGACCGCCGGAGCGGGCATTCCCGCTGCTTTTTCCGCAATATCCGCGAGAGTTCCGCGCACTGCTTTCTGCTGTGCCGTCCCGCCCTTGCTTATGACAGCCGCAGGAGTTTTCGGAGACATTCCTCCTTGCACAAGTCCCGCCGATATTTCCGGGAGCGTGTTCAGACCCATAAGGAAAACACGTGTTCCGTCAAGATTTGCATACCTTGAAAAATCACGTTTATCATCAGCAGTATGCGCGGTTATGACGTGAAACGCACGGCTCACATTCCTGTGCGTGACAGGTATTCCCGCGAGCTCAGGCACCGCTATACATGAGGATATTCCCGGTATCACAGAGAACGGGATGCCGTGTTTTTGAAGCTCTGCGATCTCCTCGCCGCCGCGCCCGAACACGAATGGGTCGCCGCCTTTGAGCCGTGCGACAGTGCGTCCGGCAAGCGCTTTTTCAACAAGCAGGGCATTGATATCCTCCTGTTTTGCTGAATGCGCAGCTGCGCGCTTGCCGACAGGGATAAGCTCCGCGCTGTCGGATGCGTATTTCAGCAGCTGCGTGTCAATAAGGGCGTCATAAACCACCGTATCGCACTTTTTCAGCGCGTTCAGCCCGCGCACCGTGATAAGGTCTGCCGAGCCGCAGCCTGCGCCGATGATATATACAAGACCCGTCACAGCGCTCTCACCAGCCTTTCAGCAAGGTTGGATCTGTCTGCGGTATCCGCGCTGTCGGTCAATGACATTTGCTGATCTTTCGTTACCGTCAGAGTGATCTTTCCGCCGGATATTTCCGCAAATGCCCCCGACGGTGACGAACAGCCCGCATTCAGCAGTTCAAGCACTTTCCGCTCCGTCTCAAAGCAGTAATATGTATCACTGTCGCTTATCCCGCGGAGTTTATCCGCTGTCTCGCCGACACGGGACTGCACCGCGATCACGCCCTGACAGGGTGACGGAACGAGTACGCTGAAAGGTATCTCTTTATAGTCAAAACGTTCGTCCGAAAACGCGCCGAGCCGCGTAAGTCCCGCTGCCGCAAGCACTATCCCGTCATACTGCCTGTCATACAGCTTTTGCAGACGCGTGTCCACGTTACCGCGGATATCGGCGGTGACCGCTCCGTTCAGCAGTTTCCGAACTCCTGCGGCACGCCGTGTGCTGCTTGTTCCGATGACCGGCTTTTCCGACAGCGTCTCACCCCTGCGTGTTACAAGGACATCATGCGCGTCCGCACGGGGCAGGACTGCGCAGATCTGCGTTCCCGCAGCAAGTTCAAGCGGAAGATCCTTCGCGCTGTGGACAGCGATATCTATCTCACCGGCGAGCATTGCGCGCTCGATCTCGTCTATAAAAACACCCTTGCCGCCTATCTTTTCAAGCGGTTTGTCGAGCACGATGTCGCCCTTTGTCGTAATATGTACAAGCTCCGTTTCGGCGTTCGGAAATGCCGCTTTTATCGCGTTTGCGGCAAGTTCCGATTGTATCAGCGCAAGCTTGCTTTTTCGTGTTCCGATGCGAATTTTCATAGGCTCTCCAACAGTTCGTTTATCTCTTCATCAGCAGGCAGTTTACTGCCGTCAGTACAGCGCTCCAGCAGCTTCTCCGCAGCGGATTTCCGCTGTTCCTCGGTGTCAAATCTCCGCTTTATCACGGGTCTGTAACGTGCAAGTATCTCGCCTGCCGCAAGCGTTTTCCCGTCAAGCACACCGGCGACTTTTTCCTTTATGTAACGCGCGAATATCGGGCTTTCACCGCCGGTGGAAATGCCGCAGGTAACATTCCCGGACTGCACCAGAGCAGGGAAGTAGAAACCGCAGTCCTCCGGGGTATCGACTGTGTTCACGAGAATGTTTCGTTCGGTACAAATACGGTAGATGTGCGTGTTCAAGGCTCTGTCATCTGTTGCGGCAATGACCGCGAAAGCGCCGTCAATGTCGCTGTCACGGAACTCCCGGCAGTACAAAGAGACCGTACCGAGTGTCGGGAAACCGTCGCAGAATACGGGCGAGACCGCTGCGATATCCGCGCCGAAGGGCAGCAGCTTTTCCGCCTTTCGCAAAGCGACCCTGCCGCCGCCGACTATCAGTATCTTCTTTCCCGCAAGGTCGATAAAAAAAGGGAAAAATGCCATTTTGCTCACTCCAATCCGCGCATAACGTCAAGCACTGCCGCAAACTGTCCGCTGTCAAGTCCGTCCCGCAGCTTATAGATCATCTCGTCAAAGGTAAGGCGGGAAACTGCTTCACGAGCTTTATCGAGCCGAGGAAGAAACTTGTGGAAAACGAGCTTCTTTTGCAGCTCGTCAAGTTCCTCGTTTATTATGAGCTCCGCCTGTTCCGCAGCCGACATTTTCAACTCGTTGTTCCGTCTTGCAAGCTCGCCGAGATCGTCTATCCCTATAAGCCGCACTCCCTCGATACCGGTGACAGCACGCTCGATATCCGGCGGTACGGCAAGGTCTATCAGCAGCCGGGGCTTTTTCGTGTGCAGTGCCGCGCTCAACCGTTCTTTGGTCAGAGTGAAATGCGGACTTGAAGTAGCGCTGATCATGCAGTCCGCGCTGTCGGCGAAATCGTAGCGACTGTCATACGGAACAGTCCGCACACCGTCGTACTGCACTGTACCCGCGGAATGAGCACGGGCAGTCTGGGTGATATGCACATTCGGGCGGGGCAGAAGGTTTTTCAATGTTGAGGAGCCGATCTTCCCGCTTGCGCCTATCATCAGAATATTAACGTTATCGCCAAGCTTTGCCGCCTCATTCGCCGCGATCGTTGCAGCAGAAACGGGTGTTTTCGACAGCAGTGTTTCTGTCTTTATCCGCTTTGCGCAGGTCATTGCAGTCTGAAAAGCCGTGTTCAGCTCAAAGTCTGTGCTGCCGGCGGCTGACGCTTCGGCGTAGGCTTCTTTTACCTGACGCAGTATCTCGTCCTCGCCGAGTATCATGGAATCTATCCCGCAGGTCACACGGAAGAGATGCCGCAGTGCGCCGGCATCCTCGTAAACACGAAGGTATTCCGTGATATTGCCGATACCCGGCGGTTCTGTGAGCAGAGCGGCAGCTTTACCGGTGTCTGCATCGGTGAAGTAAAGCTCAGTGCGGTTGCAGGTGCAGATAACGACGGAAGAACCAAGCGCAGAACGTATGGCTGCACGTTTCCGCGTATCAAACGAGACCCGCTCCCGGACGGATAACGGCGCATTTTTATAGCTTATCCCAATTGCTTTCATGCCACTCAGATAACCACGGTCTCTTCACGGATAGCATTGTTTTTCAGCAGCTTTACCGAATCGCCGTGAGTAATGAAGATCCGGTATATGAACACATCAACGGTCTCGCCGACCTCGACCGCAGGTTCGTCAAGGCTCCTGCGGGCGCTGAAAATACTGCCGTTGCAGCTTACTGTTATCTCTATGCTGTTTCCGCGAAACTCAACTGTCTCGACCCTGCCCTCCACTGCCGAGCTCTTGTATTTCTGCACTTCGCTTTTCTTTGTGATCCTGACAAACTCCGGACGAACTATCGCCTTGTCGTACTCATCGACTTCGTCAAACGACCTGAACGACTTGTAATCGACAAGCTCCGATGTCACGCCAAAGAAAGACGATGTAAACGCGGTCGTGGGATCTCGGTAGATATCTATGGGAGTTCCCGACTGTTCGACGCGCCCTTTGTTGGTGACGATTATCTCATCGGAAACTTCTATCGCTTCGTCCTGATCGTGAGTAACGAAGATCCCTGTTACACCGAGCTTGTGTATCATTTCCTTCAGCCACTTGCGGAGCTCCTGCCGCACCTTCGCGTCTATTGCGGCAAAGGGCTCATCGAGCAGAAGTACCTGCGGGTTCGGCGCAAGAGCCCTTGCAAATGCCACACGCTGCCTCTGTCCGCCGGAAAGCTGGGACGGATAGCGGTTCTCAAAACCCTCCAGCCCTATCAACTTTATCAGCTCCGTAACACGCTCGTTTATCGCCGTTTTGTTCAGCTTGCGTACTTTAAGTCCGAAGGCGATATTGTCGAACACCGTCATATAGCGGAACAACGCATAGCTTTGGAATACAAAGCCTATTCCGCGCTCGCTGGCAGGAATGTCGTTGACTACTTTTCCGTCGATGATGATATCACCGCTGTCCGGGTTTTCAAGTCCCGCTATCATGCGAAGTATAGTGGTCTTGCCGCTTCCGGACGGACCCAGCAGGGCTACGAGCTTTCCCTTTTCTATCTCAAAATTCACATTGTCCGAAGCCTTGAAATCGCCATAGGACTTGTTGATATTTTTCAGTTCTATATACATTATTTTCCGCCTCGTTTCTTTCCGATGTACTCAACGATGCTGCGCACAATAAGTATTACCACCGCAAGCACCACAAGTATCGACGATACGGCGAACGCCGGCATGAACTTGTTGTCCCCGAAGAGTATCTCCACCTGCAGGGGGAGCGTGACCGTCCTGCCGCGCAGATGCCCGGAGAGCACCGATACCGCGCCGAACTCGCCCATTGCACGTGCAGCACACAGAACAATGCCGTACATCAGCGCCCACTTTATATGCGGCAGCGTGACCCTGCGGAAAATCGTAAGCCCCTTTGCGCCCATGAGCGCGGCAGCTTCTTCCTCGTCCGTTCCCTGTGCCTCAAGCACAGGCAGTATTTCACGCGAGATGAACGGAAATGTAACAAATACCGTAGCAAGAATAATTCCCGGAACAGCGTAAACCACCATAAGATCAATGCTTTCAAGGAACGGGTACAGTATGCTCTGACGTCCGAATGTGAGCACAAATATAAGTCCCGCGATTATCGGGGAGACCGTCACGGGTAGGTCGATAAGAGTAACAAGCAGTTTTTTTCCATGAAACCGGAACTTTGATATTGCCCATGCCGCGAACAAACCGAAAACCGTATTTATCACGACTGCTATAATCGTTGCTTCAAGCGTCAGCAGCAGTGCGCTTGTCGTGTCGGGGTCGGATATGGCTTCAATATACGGGACGAACCCTTTGCGAAACGCTTCGTATATCACCGTTATCAGCGGCATAACAAGCATAACGAACAGGAATGCCACGCTTAGCGTTATCAGTATTATCTTCACCGCTTTGGAGCCCGCAGTCTGCGCGTGTACGTCGGTGCTGCCCTCGCGTGAGAGCACCTGATTTTTCCCTGCTGACATTTCAGTGTCCCCCTTTCAGTATCTTCGAGCTTCTTATCTGTATCAGATTTACAAGGAACAGTATCAGAAACGCCGCAGTCAGCATTACAAGCGCGATAGCGGTGGCGCTTGAATAGTCGTATTCCTGTAATTCCGACATTATTATAAGCGGAGTTATCTCCGTTTCGTACGGCTGGTTTCCGGCGATGAATACGACACTGCCGTATTCGCCGAGACAGCGCCCGAAAGCAAGTCCGAAACCCGTAAATATCGCGGGTCGAAGCTCCGGAAGTATCACCCTGCGGAATGTGAGGGTTCGGCTTGCGCCGAGTATGCCGGCTGCTTCCTCATACAGCGGGTCGAGCTTTTCGAGCACGGGCTGTACGGTGCGCACAACGAACGGGATACCTATAAATATCAGCGCGATAGTTATGCCGATACGGGTATAGGCTATCTTTATACCCATATTGGCAAAAATCCCACCTATCCAGCCGGAATCCGCATACAGCGATGTGAGCGAAATACCCGCCACTGCGGTGGGAAGCGCGAACGGCAGCTCGATCATACCGTCGAGTATGCGTTTTCCGGGAAAGTCATAGCGAACAAGCACCCACGCAAGTATCACCCCCATTGCCGCGTTGATGACCGAGGCGATGAACGCGGTGAGCAGCGTTACCTCAAAGCTTGCGACGACACGCGGGCGGGTGATGACTTTTATGATATCCGAGATGTCCATTTTCGCGGTGAACACCACGAGAGATGCCAGCGGTATCAGAACCATAATGCTCATCAGCGCCAGAGTCACACCCATTGATATCCCGAAGCCCGGAATGATCCTTTTATTGTTTTTCATAAAAATGCACCTTTTGAAGTATATCCCCGCCCGAAGGCAGGGATATACCAATTTATCGGAAAGAGAGCAGGACAGCGGTCAATCCTGTTCGTAGATCTGGTCGAACAGTCCGCCGTCGGCGAAGTGTTTTGCAAACGCTTCGTCCCAGCCGCCGAAATCGTTGATGGTTACGAGGTTTATGTTAAGGTCGAAGGTGTCGGAGAATTCCGCGAGCACCGTTTTATTCGACGGACGGTAGAAGTTCTCGCCCGCTATTCTCTGAGCCTCTTCGGAGTAGAGATAGCTCAGATATTCGGTTGCGACCTCGCGCGTGCCGTTCTTGTCAACAACTTTATCGACAATTGCAACGGAAGGCTGTGCAAGTATGCTTATGCTCGGGGTCACTATCTCATAGTCGTCGGGATATTCCTTCAGAGAGAGGAAGGCTTCGTTCTCCCATGCAAGGAGCACATCGCCCTGTTTGTTCTCAACGAAGGAGTTAGTTGCTCCGCGCGCCCCCGAATCGAGCACAAGAACGTGGGAGTAGAGTGTTTTGATGTAATCGAGCACCTTTGCCTCGTCGTTGTTGTATTCGCGCTGCGCCCATGCCCATGCCGCAAGGTGATTCCAGCGTGCGCCGCCGGAGGTTTTGGGGTTCGGGGTGATGATGCCGACATCATCACGGGCAAGATCTCCCCAGTCGAGAATGTTCTTCGGATTGCCCTTTCTGACAAGGAAAACGATAGTCGAAGTGTAGGGCGAGCTGTCAAGCGGGAATTCGCTTACCCAGCCGGGCTCGATAAGCCCTGCGTCCTCGACTGCCTTGACATCGTATTCGAGAGCAAGGGTCACTACATCTGCGGGATTGCCGTTTGCTACTTCAAGAGCCTGCTTGCCGGAACCGCCGTGTGACTGGGTTATCTCAACCGTAGAATCATGCTCCGACTCCCAATGCTTTTTGAAAGCCTCGTTATAAGCAGCATAGAGCTCGCGGGTCGGGTCGTAGGAAACGTTGATAATGGAGTAAGTCTTACCTGTTTCGGGTGCTGTCTCCGCTGTTCCTGCCGTATCTGACGCATTTGACGCCGATGCGTTCGCGCATGACGCTGCCGCGAAAATTGTTGTTAAGAGTGCGAGAGAAGCCGCTGTTGTTTTGAAAAATGTACCTTTCATTTTGAATACCTCATTTCGTTATTGTTTTGATCGATTTTCTGAATGCCAACGGAATGCAGGTTCAACAGCGTGCAACTCCTCCCGCTGTTCTGATAGTCTTTTTCATGATCTTTCTTCCTTTGCCTACTATGCATATCGAAATGATATGCATTAAATCTATGGGCTTATAATACACCATATCATGCTGAATGTCAATAGCTTTTTTTCAACTTTGGAATTTATCACTAAACCGCAGTATTTTAACTAAAAAAAATTATGCAATAAACTCCGAATAATCCTATCGGAAATAAGTGGAATATTCTTCGGGCGCTGTTACTGCCCAGTCACGACGGCAGTAATATTTGAGACGAATAACCCGTAAAAAATGAAAAAGACTCGGAAAGCCGAATTTCGGAGTGGTGATTTTAATTGAGCATTAAAGACAGTATTATCACTCAATGCACATCTGTCATCGCGAGCTGCGCTTTTGCCAATCATATTATAAACAGAAGTTACAGATCAAATCCGGTTTTCCCTTTGTAAATTTCCTGTATCGTCCTCACAAATTCAAGCACAAAGTCACGATTGTCCGATTTATGCGTAAACAGCGCACATGGCATGACCTCTTCGCACTCATAAGGTATCCACGCGAATTCACCGTTGTGGTCGTTGAGAAATCCCGGAGCGAGACATATTCCCCTGTCTGCGGCAACATTCGTAAGTGTGGTGTTATGGTCGGGACTGTTGAAGTATCTGATATTGCCCGATTGAATGAGCCGCTGCTGTACTGCACGAAGCTCTGTCGGAGAACCTCCGCCCACCATAAGTGTCCGTCCCGAAATATCCTCGGGGCGGATAATTTTTTTGCGCGCAAGCTTATCTGTCTTTTTGCATATAAGATAGACCCTGCTGTCAAAGAGGTGGTGTCTGCGGACTTCGTGAACGCGCTTCATATTTTGCTCTAAAGAAAACGCGATGTCCATATCTACCGCGAGGAACCTGTCGAGATAACCGCTGTAAATGAAGTACGGCGTTATGGAAATTTCCGGGTGCAGCTTCGCAAATTCCGATATCGCCTGCGGCAGAAAGTAAACTGCCGAACGCAGCGGCATACAGATGTTGATGTTTTCCTTGTACTGCGAGCTGAAATTCTGTCCGTTCTCTATAGCCTTGTTCAGCTCGTTGAGGACATTCCGTGCGGTAATGCAGAACTGCTCACCCGCAGGGGTAAGTGCTGCCCCCTTTCCGGAGCGGTCGAATATCGGAAACCCAATCTCGTCCTCAAGCGCCTTTATCTGATAAGTCAGCGTAGGCTGCGATATGAACAGGTTTTCTGCCGCACGGTTGAAGTTCAGTGTTTTTGCAAGCTCGGCGGCGTATGCAAGCTGTTTTGTAGTCATATTCCCTCCGCGATTTAATTTTTCTATCGGTAATAAAATATTTCGATTAGACAAATACATTATAGCATGATATAATATATTTGTAAAGATTAAATTCCACAGGAAAGGATAAAATTTATGAATACTTTTAAACTGAACGACAACACAAATATGTGATGTCTATTGTAAAAGTTGCGAAGCTGCAAAAGAAATACAATGAAAATTGTTCATTAAGCGCATAACTTTACTTGATTTTTGTGCAATTCTTCAAAGTTGTAATAGTTCTATTGACAACATGGCGTTTGTGTGATATACTGACATCAGAAAGTTGAAACAGTAACGCTTACAACTTTACAAATCAACAAAATCATGTTATAATCAGGAGGAACACATTATGAAGATCGCAGTAGTTTGTGCAAACGGCAAGGCAGGTCAGCTTATCGTTAAGGAGGCTGTTGACAGAGGGCTTGATGTTACGGCTGTTGTCAAGGGAGAGAACAAGTCCGCTGCTCAGAGCGTTATCGTGAAAGACCTGTTCGACCTGACCGCAGAAGACTTTACAGGATTTGACGCAGTTGTGGACGCTTTCGGCGCATGGACACCCGAAACACTTCCTCAGCACTCCACGTCACTTGCTCACCTGTGCGACATTCTTTCGGGAACTGACACAAGACTTCTCGTTGTCGGCGGCGCAGGAAGCCTGTATGTGAACGCTGAGCATACCGCCTGCGTTTCTGACGGTGCAGATT
>JAGBLA010000024.1 GCA_017635675.1 Ruminiclostridium sp. | reverse complement strand
TACCCTTGTATATCATGTACTGCTCGAATTCCCGCGTGCCTTCGAATACGCCCTTGTTCATGCCGAGGTCGTAATCTTCTTCATGCAGGACAAGGAAGAATGGGAAACGTCTGTATGACTGTCCTTTATCCTCGGCCTTTTGTGTTTCCCCGTTCTTGTCTGTATACTCACCTGCCAGACCGTCCAGAAACTCAATATACGGCTGAACAGAATTCACGATATTGATTTTATTGTTCAGACGAACAGAACCGTATTTGATATTCTGCTGGATTGAAGGCGGGAACGGGTCAAACACGTTAAAGACATTTTCACGCCCGCCCAGCTTTTGCAGGAGTGTAAACGCGCGGCAGTCGTTCCAGATGATAACGTCCTGCCCGTCATATCCTTCGAAGCTCGCCCTGTCTGCCCCGACCTCAAAATAAATTTCATCGTTTGCTTTTACGCCTGTCGGGTCAACCAACGCACGTGCTATTGCCTTGCTGATAAGTCCTTTACCTATGCCGCCGCGCCCTTCGATGTAATAATTGATGCGCGCTTTTGGCATCTCGGCAATGTTGGATATATACCGCAAACGATAACTTTCAAGCTGTCTGTAATCGTCCTGGTATGCAAGCGGATTTTCCCGTATCACGTCCCGCAGCGTTTTCCCGTGATATAAAACTTCGTTTCGAATCCTGTCCTTTTCCGAGAGGTCTTTTCCGTAACGGGCTTTACGTTCTGCCCTTGCGTCCAGTTCAGCTCTAAAATCAAAGTTCGAACAGACGCGGCTATCGTCGTACAGCCTTTTCCCGAGTCCCTGTTGTTTGTCGTCCTCATGGGTCAGATACTGAACGCAGTCCAGAAACGCGCCTTGCCCTTTTGCCACATTCACGAAGTTGTCAGGAATGCCGAGCCACCGAGCCACTACGCCAATCTCGACCGCGTTATTCTTGAATTCAAGGACAATGTGCCAGTGCCTCGGCTTCTTCTTTCCCTTGATGTGGTTCGGGTTCTGCTCTTCATCAAGGGCTGAATAGACGTCCTCATCGTGGCAGATATACGCCCACCTCGTTACCGTTCTATGTGCAACGGCGTCCTTGATTTTTTCCTCGGTCAGTAAGACCTCGCCTGTCTCCGGATGCCGTTCGTACTGCATCACGTTAAATATTCTTGCTTTCATAGCCATACACACGCCTCTTTTTATACACAGTGTATTTTAATCAGTTTTCACTGATACTGTGTATTATACACAGAGTTTCTTGATGTGTCAAGAAAAAAGACTGTGTAAAATACACAGTTTACACAGTAGCACACAGCGCCCCACCACAAGCCCTTGTGGGGCGCGGAATATAGGAAATATAAGGGTTTTTGAGTGGAAGATACACAAAATACACAGTTTAATCAAAAAAAACTTTTCGCGCGCGCACGCGCGCACGCGCGCGAGGAATATTGGCTTTTCCGTCCGTCTCTACTTGCCAGTCCGTCAAGGGTAAAATGAACGGCTACGCCGCCCTTGACTGCCTGCCATTCTGCCGAGCCTTCCGCTTGCGCGAAAACGGGGAACTGAATAAATTCAGTCGCCCGTTTCCGCTCCGCTCCAGTTTACGGCAGAACCGCGCCGCCTGCTTTACTGGCTCCGGAAGAAAGAACCCCCTCCCGTCCCCCAGAGGGGGAAGCGCGCTCCTCCAAAGAACTGAATCAGCGGGATATACCCCGCGAGTGCGTCAGACGTTCCGACCATTCCGCAAGGTCTTCACGCCGTTCTACTCCGATACGGTCGCACTCTTTGCCGTACTCCTTCAAAAGCCATGAAATCTTAACGTCCTTGCCTTCAAACTCCGCATAAGAGTTTCCCCAAGTATCCAGCTTCGTATGGTCAAGAGCGTATTCCATGCGCCGCGCCCGCCTGCGGTCTTCCATCTGCTCAAACGTGGAAGGAAACAGGCGTTGCAGTTCCTGCATATCCTGCCCTTTGCCCCGTTCCTGCGTCAGCTGTTTGGAGAGCTGCGCCGTCTTCCGCTTCTCCTGCGTCAGTTCCTGCCGCGTCCAAGAAAGTTCTCGTTCCAGTTCCTGCGCCCGCTGTCCTTCACGGGAAACCGCCGCGGCATCTGCCGCCGCCTGCTTGTCTATGCGGTTTTCGTTCGCGTCTGCCGCCGCTTCACGCATCCCCCGCAGACTTTCGGTCATGGAACGCGCCGCCCTGCGCGTCTGTTCGTTGACTGTTGCCTGTTCCTGCAGGCGCTCCAAATCATCACGGGGAATAGTTACCGTTGCAGGCGTTTCTTTGCCCGTAAACGAGCGTTTAACTTCTCTCTCGGCTAAAATATCGACTTCAACGGAAACAGGACTTAAAACGCGTTCCTGCGCGTCTGAAAGGGCTTTTGTAACGTCCCTGCCTGCCCGCGCCGCGTCACGCTCCCGCAGGGCTTCGAGCTTCTGCCTGTTCGCATGCTCTATGGATGCCTGCCGGCGGTCTATGACTTCCTGCGTCTTCGCCCGTTCTGCTCTGGTCTCCCGTCTTGCCTGTTCAAGTGCCTGCTCCTGCGTTGCAAGCTGAAACTCCCTTTTTGTGGTATGGGCTTTTATCCCTGCCCAGTCCCTCACTTCGCCGCGTTCAAGTCCGCGCTCCTGCGTCACCTGTTCAAAGAAATGGTCTTGATGCAATCTGAAATCCTGTCGACAGCCCAGAAGATTCTTTGCCGCCAAATGATACCCTTTTTCGTCTTCGTATATGGGAACGCTTGCCACCTGCATATGCGGCGTTGCTTCATCCAGATGAATGACCGCGTTTATAATACGGGACGAATCGCCCGCGCAGTATTCGCGTACATGGAAGTCAAGACACGCGCGGAAGTAGTCTATTGCTTCTTCCTGCGTATGCTGTTCGAACCATGCAGGAGATGCCGTATAAAGCCCGTCAAGCATGACCGTGCTGTTTTTACGTTCCTTCAATCCTGCATCGTGAATCTGCCGCGTTATTTCCCTGTTCCAGTTTTCCGTTTTGACCAGATGAATATTGTTCTGCGTCTCGTTCCAATCAATATCCGAGCGGTCAAAATCGCGCCCGCGTTCGTGGTCTTCCTGCGTCCTGTTCGCTTCAATCTGGAGACCATGCACCGCACCGCGTCCCCGCTTTTCTATTCTCATCACGCCGCAATTTGCCATGATAAACACCTCGCTTTCTTTGCCGTCCGTTCGTCACACCCTGCCGCGTCTTCGTTCTGCTTGCTACTGCTTCACTTGTTCAGTCAGTCAGCCGCAGCACTCACAATATAGACGCGGGAACAGCGTCCCTTGTCTAATTGTTCGCAGTGCGTCTTCCTTCCCTCTCGTGTTCATTGTAGCGCGCCACTCATCCTTGCAAGGTGTAACTCACTACACCTACTGACGTAGGTTTTCGTTCGCAAGGGGAGAACCCCTTGACCCCCTTTGCAGACCCGCCATATATAATATGGCTAAAAAAAGAAAAAAATAAAAAAGGGAACATGATTCCCTCTTTTATTTGTCCTTTTTTGTCTGCTTATTCGTGCGCGTTTCTCTGCGTCCATGAGCGGAACAGTTCAACAAGATTGTCCTTGTACTGCCCGCCCTTGTACGTTTCGCCCCACTCACGAACCGCCTTCACAAGTTCGGCGTTCTGCTTCGCCTGTTCTGCCTGCGTCTGCTTCTTTGCTCTTGCCCGCAGTTCCTTCGCGCGTTTCTCTGCGGCACGCGCCGCCGCTTCTAATTCGGCTACTGTCTTCTTTGCCATAATATCACCTCACTACTTCGAACTGTTCCTTGCCATAGATAACATACCACTCCACTATGCGCCCACCATAATCGCAGATGTTCAACGATTCAAGTTGGCTTTTGTCCATATCCCGGCACATCATCCGACAATCTTCAAGCGTGCCAGAAAGAAGACATCTATTCTCATTATCATCGCGATACAACCCATACACATGATACTTTGTCATCATATTACCTCGTTATTCTTCCTGCGGCGGGATTGTCCCAACGTCCGCAAATTCCGCTAAAATCTCCTCGTCTGTTCCCTGCTGTTCGTGTTGTAGTTTGTCTTCCAGTTCCGCGTGCTTGTCCGTTACTGGCTTCAATGCTTTACGCGTTACCATGTTATACAATTCATAATTACTGCCTGCCCTATCGGCTATCTTTCTCATGTTCCCGCGAATACCCTTGTATATCATGTACTGCTCGAATACCCGCGTGCCTTCTAATACGCCCTTGTTCATGACGAGGTCGTAATCTACTTCATGCAGGACAAGGAAGAATGTGAAACGTCTGTATGAATGTCCT
>JAGBLA010000023.1 GCA_017635675.1 Ruminiclostridium sp. | reverse complement strand
TCGTTTGATCGACCTTTCCGATTATATCATATCGCTCGGAAAAAGTCAAACGATTCATTGCTTTTAACAATCTTTGGCGGAAAACTTTGTGTATATCATAGAAAATGCGCTCGATTTGCAGTCTGTGGAGTTTCCTTCCTGACCTTCGGGCGCTTTCTGTAAATTTGTTAAATTGTCACGAAATTTTGCTTGAAAATTTTATACCCGTGGGGGTTCAAATCCTGTCAGTGCCTATTTGACCTCAAAAAATATCTATGGAAACGGGATTTTGAAATCCCAACAAAAATCGCTCACAAATGGCTTAACCAAGCCTTTTGTGAGCGAAATATCTAAAGTGTTCACTTTAGATGGTGGAGGCGGCGAGAGTCGAACTCGCGTCCGAAAGCCGATCCACAGGTCTTTCTACACGCTTAGTCGGTCATTTGGATCTCCCCGCAGTCTCTCCGAACGACAGGATAGGCATTGGGCAGCTCTTTGAGAGCGCGACGGGTTACAGAGCTCTCACCCGAAGCGTTGGCTGCTGTGTTACGCCCGACCCGAAGCCGCAGCACTCATCGGGCGGACGCGCTGCACTCAGGCAGCGAGAGCGAGATCGTTATAATCTGCGTTTAAATTTAAGTTACCCATTATTAAGGAGTTTAGGAGAACTCCGCGTGCTTAACCGGCTTCATGACCCCCGTCGAAACCTTTACGCCCCCGTATTAAGGTTTTTTTACGGGCATAAGACCGCTTGAATACAATAATTATACACTGAAAACCCGCTTTTGTCAATCATTTTTTGTCAACGTGGCTGCGAGTTGTTCACCGTAGTCGATATATGCAACATTATGACGAAAACAGCAGGCTCCAATTGGCTAATTTGCACAAATATTTTCGCTGGCTATTAACAAACCGCTGAAAAGGTGATATAATATAAACGTATATATGCCGCAAATCCATGCGGCAACGGAAATGAACAGAAAAGGAATACCCATGGGCGGAAAAAAGATAAAATACGTAAAGATACGGGACGAGGACTATGCTCCCAAGTCCCGCGGAAAAATGAACAAGGACGAACAGGCAGTCGAAAACTACTACCACACCCACAAGATGACGGTCTGGCAGAAGATTCACGGCGTGCTGTCATTCCTCGGCACCACGATACTCAGCATAATACTTATTCTCATAATCACCGTGTGCATCGTCGCGGCAGCCCTTACCGTGTACATCATGCAGTTCGCGGAGAGCAGTTTCGATGTTGACCTCACGAATGTGGAGCTTTCATATTCGAGTTTCATCTACTCCACCGACAGCAGGGGAGAGGACGTACTCGTCAAGCAGATAAGCGGCGAGACCAGCCGTATATGGGTAGATATTGAGGATATCCCTCAGTACACTCTTGACGCGTTCGTTGCAGTCGAGGACGAGCGTTTCTTCGAGCATAACGGTGTTGACTGGAAGCGTACCCTCTCCGTTACCCTTCAGGCTATCATCAGCAGCGGTACCCAGGGCGGCTCCACCATAACCCAGCAGCTCGTCCGCGACATCACCAAAGACCAGGAGACTACCATAGGAAGAAAGCTTCGCGAGATATTCCGCGCACTGTCGCTTGAAAACAAGTACACTAAGTACGACATACTTGAAAGCTATCTGAACCGCATCGGCTTCGGCGGTCCCGCGTACGGCATAGGCTCGGCGGCGCAGTATTATTTCGGCAAGAAGGTGAACGACCTCACCATTGCCGAGAGTGCAATGCTCGCGGGTGTAGTGCGTTCGCCGTCCAACTACAACCCCTACAACGTTGACAACGACGGTCTTCGCAAGTCCAAGCGCCGTCAGGAATACGCCCTCAGGCATATGTACGAGCAGGGCTATATAACCACCGACGAATACGAGGCGGCGGTGGCTGAAAAGGTGAAGTTCCGCCGCCCCGTCAAGGGTACCTACTACGGCTACACCGATATGCGGTTCAACGACTGGTACGGGATAATCACCGAGGAAAGCAAGAACGAGGGCGACCTTTACTATCAGAATGTTCCGTGGGAGGATATTCTCGGTGAGGAAAGCTCTCTCGCATACAAGTGGAACGGCTCCTACACCGTGTCGCAGGACTGGTATGTTGACGCGGCTATCGACCAGATAGTCAACGACCTCTCGAAGAAGCTCGGCATTACCTACAACGAAGCCTGGGACGAGTTCAGAAGCGGCGGCTACACCGCGTACCTCAATGTGAACATGGATATGCAGAAGCGCCTCGGAGAGCTGTTCGAGGATCCATATACCTGTCTGAGCTCCTACGACGCGTCGCTTCCCGCGGACAGCAAACGGCTTATACAGGGCGCGTTCGTCATCATGGACTACCGCGGCAAGGTGCTCGCCTGCGCGGGCGGCATAGGCGAAAAGCCCGGCGACAACTGTTTCAACCGCGCCACACAGGCGGTCAGCGCTATCGGCTCCACCATAAAGCCTTTAGACAACTATTCCCTCGCAATAGAAAACAACCTTATAACCTATTCGACCATGCTGCAGGATCTCTCGGGTAAGATACACGCGGAGTTCGCGGGTGACGGCGCACACGCCGCCGAGGCGGGATACAATGCTGCCGACCAGACCGTGCGCTGGCCGCATAACTATCAGGAGACAGGTTTCGGTTCGGGTGCGTTCTGGCCTGCGTGGTACGCGGTGCAGAAGTCTATGAACACCATAGCGGCACGCGTTATGAAGAAAGTCGGGCTGGTAAACGCTTACAACCACCTTGTGAACAATCTCGGCTTCGAGCACCTTGACAGCGTAAATGACGTTGCTTATGCGCCCCTTGCCACGGGAGCGCTCACCAACGGCGCAACGCTCACCGAGCTTACAGCCGCGTACCAGGTCATGGGCAACGGCGGAATGTACTACAAACCGTACTACTACTCCCGTGTTTACGACAACAAGGGCGTTGTGGTGCTCGAACAGGATCTCAACGGCAGGCGAGCGCTCTCCGAGGACAGCGCGTGGATAACCAACCGCATGATGCTCAAGGTCGTACAGGACGAATACGGCACAGGTAAGAATGCGAAGCTCGGCGAGTGCGAGGTAGTTGGCAAGACCGGTACCGCAAACGATATGTCGAACCTGCTGTTTGCGGGACTTACTCCCGATTATGTGGCGGTTTACCGTATCGCTTACGATGACAACCACGAGATAGGCAAGTCCGACGGCTGGAGAACAATGGCGCTTGTATGGCACGACGTAATGGTGAACTTTGTGGACACCACCGTTGAGAGAAGCTTCACCCCCGACAGCTCCACCCTTGAGATCCGCTATTGCACCGAGACGGGTCTTCGCGCGACTTCAAAATGTCCGGGCACAATGATAGGGTATTACCGCAAGAGCAATATCCCCGAAAGCTGCGACTCGCGGCATGACGGGCTCTACTGGGCTGAACACGGCGATTTCGAGATACCGCTGTATGAATGATCCACAGATACGAAACTCCCCCTGCGTGACGACAGGACGTCGTACAGAAGGTTTCCAAAGACGCGCACGATGCGCGTATAAAAAGAAACCTTCGAGATGAAGTGGGGCGTACCAAAGAAGTTTTCCAAAGTTAATTCAAACAGGCAGGTCACAGCACTATTGTTATCATAATCAACAACCTTACGATAACGGAGGAAAACTTCTATGGAATCAATTATATCCATGCTTTACTACGGCGAGATTAGCCCATGCGAGAAACCCGCGCCAAACACTAAGCGCTTTGTCGAGAACCGTAACACAATACGCAGTACCGAAGAAAAGCTGCTTGAACAGTTTCCGAAATGCAAAGAGCTTCTGAATGACTACACCGACGCGCTCCGCATTGAGGCACAGTTGGAAAGCGAAGCGGACTTCGCCCGCGGATTCCGGCTCGGCATACTGATAATGCTCGAAGTAATGACAACCGAATAACAAGACAGCCGCTTACCCATTATGGATAGGCGGCTTTTCACATTTTCCGCTATAATTGCTACTTTCTGCTGCAAAAATCTTGACAAACGCCTACTTTTATTATATAATATACTCTAAAAATTTACAAAAAACGACGAAAGGACTTGACAAAATGCGCG
>JAGBLA010000002.1 GCA_017635675.1 Ruminiclostridium sp. | reverse complement strand
TTGCCAGCCCGTAGCAGTCCATTCCGCCAAGCCCGCGCCCGCGCTCCTTGTACGGCACGCCTATCAAGTCGTCGTATCGGAACGTCATGCGTTGCCCCTGTTGCTGTCGGTGTCGTACATGTACGGCGTAAACGTCATGTCGAGCCTGTCGTCGCCCTCGAGCTGGAACTCGACAACCATGTCGTCGGAGTAGCTCGCGCTGCCGTGAAAATGCGCGTAGCTTTCTATAGGCTGCACCTCTCCGTCCTCCGCAAGCACCCCCACCACGTCGAGCCTGTACTTGTCGTCCGCGTTCTCGATGAACGGTATGAGCTCGTTGCCTATCGCCGTTATGCGCAGCGCGCCGCCCGCGCCCTTTTTGTCGGGCTCCGTATACTCGAACGACGAGCGCGCAAAGGTCTTGCCGTCGTACGCGACATCCTCGTTGTTGTTCACAAGTCTTATTGTTCCTAAATTTTGGTGCGAGAACTGAATGAGGTAATGCATGGAATGCCTGCCGCCAGAAAAGAGCGCGTAAAAAAGCGCGTCCATGTCAGTAGTCCTCCTCTATGCTCATCGCCAGCGTGCGCCACGTCCGCCCCGTGTCCTGCGGCTCGGGCACCTCTACGAACCTGTACGACTTGTCCCCAAGCGCGGCGCATTTGAACGTGCCTGACACGCCTCCGAGCTCGTCATTGAACCATTTCCAAAACCGCGCAAGCTCGCCGTCCCGCACTGAAAGGCGCAGCGAGCACGTAATTGCAATGACGTTGCGCGTGTTTATCTGCATGACGGTCGTCCTGCCGCTTATGAACTCGCTTTTTACCGCGTTGTCTTTCGGCTTCTCTTGCAGCCCGAAAAAACGCGAGCTTACGCCTTTCGCCCACTCGACAATCATAAATACTTCACCCCGTCAGCCTTGCTGTTGGCAACCTGCATCGAGCTTGTGTAGGTGCCTTTGCTCATCTCGCCTTCCACTATCTCATTGACCGTTATCCTAATCATGTCGGAATAGCGCTTCGCGTCGACACGAGCCTTGTCGCTTACGCTGTTGTGTATCGTTATCGGCTGGTTTACAACAACGCCGCCGCCAGCCTCTCTGCCGTTTGCCATGCTCCACAGCTGCCGCTGCTGCGCGGCGTTGAGTATCATCTCGCCGCTGTTGACGTTTGCAAGCACCTTGTCGCCGCTCCAGCTTGAGCCAGGCACTATGCCGCCCGTCGCGAAGCTCGGCGGCTTCGGCTTGTTGGCGGTTATCGTCGCTATCTGCATTGCGCCTGCGGCTGCCACCACCGCCCCCGTCGCTATCCCTGCAAGGCCGCCCTGCGCAATGGCCTTTGAGATGCCCTGCGCGACGTTGGCGGTAGCCTGAAGCAGCTGCGTCGTCCATTCGAACATCGCCAGCTTGTACTGCTCGCGCTGCGCCTTCTTCTCTATCTCCTTCTTCTTGTCGCAGTACTCCTCGTAGCTTATGATGCCGTCGGTGTACATCTTCGACAGGTCTCCCAGCTCCGCAAGCGTCTGCTCCTCGCTGCTCTGCTTGATTAAATCGGTCGCGCTCCTCATCACTCCGGCGAAGTCGTCTATGAAGCCCTTTACGTCAGAGATGATGCCCTCGATGCGCTCCTTCTGCGCCTGCGCCGCCTCCCGCTCCGCGCGCGCTATCTGCTCGTTGATGATTAGCAGCTTCTCCTTGTACTGCTCGTACAGCTTGCTCGTCTCGTCAAGCCCGCTGGCAAGCGAGGTGAGCGCATCGCGCTGGTCTTTGAGCTGCTGCACGAGGGTGCGGCTTTCCTCCTGCACGATAGCATCCATTGCCTCCTGAAGCGCCTTGTATGCGTCTTCTGGAACCTTTATTGCTTCCGCGAACTCCAGCAGCTCCTGCTTGCGCTTCTGCGAGAACGGGTTGCTCTCGCTCACAAGGTCGCTGCCAGTGATGAGGTCTATGTAGCTTGACATCAGCGCGTTGAGCTTCTCCTGCATCACCGCCTGCTCGTCAACCTCGTTCCCAAGCTCGCGCTGAAGCTGCGCCTCACTGTCTATGAGCGCCAGCTTCTCCCGCAGCGCGTCGTCGTTCTCGCGCATGAACTCCGCCGCTTCCTTGTCGCGCGCCGCGCGCTCCGCCGCGAGTGCTGCCGCGCGGGACTCCTGCTCGTTCCGCTCGATTATCGCCGTAGCCTGCCCCTCGATGAGCGCAAGCTGCTTCTCCGCCTCGTCCCGCTGCCCCTCCATGTACCGCAACAGGTCTTCCGAAGCCCACTGCCATTCCTTGCTGATGGACTTCGCTTCTTTCTGCAAGTCCTTGATGTCGTCCTTTATTTTTTCACGTTCCGGCGAAAACCAGCCCGTTTTTCCCATTTCCTTTTCTTTTTCCGCAATCTCGTCCATGATTACAAGTATGCGCCGCGTGTCCTCTACGCGCTTTCCCGCCAGCTCCGCATTCTGCTTCAGGTACTCGTACTCGTTGACATAGTCGCTGTCGCTGCCGCTGCCGAGCGATATGGCGCGCTGACGCTTCGCGCTCTCGGCGGCATCTTTCGTGCGCTGTATCGCGTCGTTCACATCACTTATTATCCCATTGAGCGCCCTGCGGAGCGGCGCAAGGGCTTTCTCCAGCCCGCTGCCTATGTGCGCCTTGAAGTCTCCCCACGTGTTGGCAAGCTGCTCGGCGCTGCCGGTTGTGCGCGCGACTTCCTCCGCCATGCCTGCATATGTCTTTGCAACGAGCTTCACCGCCTCGCCGTTCTTGAGCTGCTCCGCCGTAAGCCCCTTGAGCTGCGGCAGCGCCTTTCCGAACGTGCCGAGCTGGCCGGAATACGACAGGTTTAGCCCCTGAACCGCAGAATCGAGCGACATGGTGCCGCTTGCCGCCACGTCAAGCGCGGCGGACATGATGTCCATGATTTCCGCCTGCGTGCGCCCCGCAGACGCGAGGTTGGCCATGTACGGCAGCAGGTTGTCCGCTCCGTATGTCGTTATGCTCTGCATCTCGGACGCGTAATTTTTCAAAGCATTCACGGAGGTGTCGTTCAGAAATGGGTTGCTCTTTGCCGCCGTCTGAAGCAGCGTCTCGGCTTTCGCCTGCGCCTTGTAGGTGTCGGTGAGCTCCTTTATTTTTGCGCCGGCAGCCTTTACGGCGTTTGATATTGCGTCGAAGCCAGCGGCTACGGCTCCGCCGAACGCAACTTTCTTGAGCGATTCCAGCTTGCTCTTTATTGCGTTTATCCCGCTCTCTATCGTAGAGCCGTCAAACTTTGTGCCTACATGAATATGTCCGTCGTCAGCCATAGCTTTGTCTAATCAAATTGCGCGTTGAACCTGTCGAGCGAGCCGCCATGCTCCTGCGGAAGCTCCCACGCAAGGCGCAGCCGCTCCATTGCGTCGGCATGCTCCTCGTCGCTCCTCTCGTACAGCCTGTAGCCTACAATGTCATTGAAACGCGTCCCGATTATGTTGTTGAATAGAGCAAGGAACTTGTGCCAGTGAAGCGGCGTGTCCACAAGGTCTATGCCGTAGCATTGCATGAACGCGGCATATATCATCGAGCCGTCTGCGGCGAAATCGAACGTGCGCGCGCGCTCATCTTCGCCGTCAACGTTGGGCAGCGGCTCATGCGGCGCAAAAAACTTCAGCAGCTCGTCAAGCCCCGCCTGCCTGTCGTCAGGAACTTTGCCTGCGGCAAATCCGCGCGCGACCTCCTCGCCCTCGTAAAGCCAGTCGAACGCGTCAAGCGTCACGTCTTTTTCCCTGATTAGCTCTGAAAACCGCACCCAGTAGTAGTGGTGAGTCTTGATGCGGTACGTCCTGCCCCGCACGGTTACGGCGCAGGGCATCACCGCTTTGGTCAGGTCAATCAAGGCGTATGCTCGCACACTTGCTTGACGACGCGGCTTGTCGCGTCGTCTTTAACCGCTACGGCGCGTATCGTCTTTGTCTCCGTGAGCGTTATCGGCGAAGAGTACTCTTCGCCGTACAGCGCTGGATTTTTGCCGTCGTCGGTGTACTTGACTGATGCGCCGCTTGTCGTCGTCGCAATGGTCACCTCATTCTCGTTCTGGACGATTGTGGGCGCCGCTGGCGACTGCACGAATTTTGGCGCGCCTTTCCCTTTCACGATGCCTGCGGTAGGCGCGTCGTTGAACGCAATCGACACGTTGACCACGCCCTCGACATAGTTGGCGCTTGATACACTGAACGTCGCGGGCGCGATGAAAGCCTTGTACACGCCAGCCGGCTGCTCGTGGTCTGTGAAGACAATGAGCACTGCGCCTTTCGAGCTGTCGCCGACATCGGAGTAGAAGAATTTTTCAAACGCCCATTCATAATCGGCGTTGCCCTTGTACGTCGCAATGTCATGCTCCATTGCGTAGCTGTACTTCTCCAGCTCCGTTGTCGGCTGCTCTTGGTCTATGTAGTCGTATGTGTTGGTTGTTGGATTTGCGGACACGGTGTGTGTCGTGGATTTTCCGATGCGGATAAATTCCGCATTGGCAATCTTTGTCAAATCCGTCTCGTCGGTGACGTACACCGCCACCTGATGCTTCTTTGTCTTAACCTGTCCCATGCTATACCTCGTTATTCCGCTCGTACTCGACCCTGATTGAAGCCGTGTACGTAGTCATGTTCTTGTCGTCTGTTTCGACGTATTGCGGCAGCGTGACCGCCGTCACCCGCATTGTCGACCCCCCGCCGTCCTCAAGCTCAACGCCGTCAACGCAGTCTATCAGCATGTCGAGCGTCCGCCTGCATGCCGCCGCGTCCTTGTAGCGCGCCCAGTACGCAATGTTCAGCACCCCCTCCGCGCTGCCGTCTATGTAGTCGGTCTCGCGCGCTGTCGACGGGTCGTGCCGCGACACAATGCCCTCCGACGTGTCGTCAATGAACATGTCGTTGACAATCTGCGGCAATCCAAGCCTGCCCTCGATGTACCCGTTAACTGCCCTTGTGATAAGCGTCATTGGCTATCCTTACCCACTCTTTAAGCCTGCGGGCTTTGGCGCTCTCAAACCACTTCGCCGTCGCATTGGGGTTGCGCTGCCTCGAGTGGTCAAGATGCGTGCCGTAGTATTGGCGCCTTGCATATGGCGTAGCCCACACAATGTCGCCGCTGCCCAACACCGTATGGTTTATGGCGGACTTTTGCAGCGCGCCGCTGTCAAGGGGCACGTAGTAGTTGCAGTCTTTAAGCACGGCGGCGTCAAGCGCAGCCTGCGCAGCCGCCATGCGCTGCCGCATCCTTTGCGCGCACGCGCCCGTGTCCATCTCTATCGTAATATTCAACTTTGCGTCCGTCATGCAAGCTCAATCTCCCAATGGTGCAGCCCCGCAGGCGACATGCACGGCGTGTAGCCCTGTATGTAGTACTCGCCGCCCATGTATGCTATCTTCATGCCTTTTTCCGGCTGCCAGCCGCGCGGGGTTGAGCCGTCGGCGTCAAAAAACAGCGTCATCGTGTCGCTCGTAGTGTAACCCTCGCTGCCTTTAGTGCGCCGCACCGTGTTGGTAATCCACACGCCGCCAAGCTCCGTGCCGCCGTCCCATGTCGGATTGCGGTCTGCGTCAATGCCGGTGCGCGCGTAAGCCGTCGCGCTGCACGTCAGCACGCGGCTTGACATGCTCCTTGTCATATGCGCCACCCTTTGACTATGACGCAGTACATGTCGAGCCACATGCTTTTGCGCTCATCAGCGCTCTTTGCGTTGAGCTCCACCGCCTTGCTTCTCGCCGTGTTGTCGTAGCTGTACGAGTAGCCCGCGACGCTCTCGCTTGCAAGCACGCCGCCGTCATCGCCATTCCCGCCGCGCTGCGCGGCTTCAGCAAGCCAGTCCTCCTCGCACATCATGCACACCGCGCTGTCAATGCCGTGCTCCTCGCGCTCCCCGACTATCACGCCGTCGTCAAGCAGCTTCTTTGCGTACAGCTTATTCTCGAGCGCAAGGCGGTTGAACGCCGCCTCGTCTGGAATTGCCGAACGTCCAAGAGCACCAGCGTAATGATTGTATGTAACGTTCTCGAACATTCAGCCCGCCTGTTATTTTTGCGGCTGCGGCTTCACGTTGCCGCTGGCGGCAGCTTTTGCAGCGTCATTGACTTTTGCAGCGTTGTTCTTGCCGCTGGCGGCAGCTTTTGCAGCGTTATTGACTTTTGCAGCGTTGTTCTTGCCGCTGGCGGCAGCCTTGCGCGCAAGCTCTTCAGCGCCGATGCCTATTGACTTCGCCATGTCACGCCTCCGTGTGCACGATGATGCCAGCCTTCTTGTTGTCGTACACGTCGCACAAGCCGTACGAGCGGTAGAAGAAGAGCCAGCCGTCGTCCGTCTGGTTGAGCTCTGGCTCGATTATCTTGTTGACGACGTGCTTCGACACCTGCATGACTGCCGACGGCGCTACAATCATGAAGTTGATGTTCTTCCCGTCTGTCGCTTTCTTGAAGCCGCCAGCCTCTTCGCCGCCTGTGGAGCCGTCCTGCAGGTCGATTTTAGACACAAATCGCGATGACGGTACTTGGATGACGTGTGCGAAGCGGGACAGCACCGTCTTGTTCTTGTTGGTGTCGACGTTGTCCGCAATCGCATACAACGCTGGAGTTATGAAGAGCACGCGCCCTTCCTCTGGCACCTCGCTGTCGGTCATGAACGCCTGATAGCGGTTTAAAATCTCAAGCACGTCCGTGCCGCTTGTCAGCGCCCCCGTGTTTGTCGTGCCAGCCGAAGCGCACAGCTTCGCGAAGCGGTACGCGTCGAGCTCTGGCGTCACTTTCGTGCGCACGAACTCGCTCGCCAGTTTCCCAAACGCAATGCCAGCGCTTTCCTCGTTGTCCATTGCGTCCACGCTGAACTTGCGGCCTCTGTCGTAGTCCGGCGTCTTCGTCTCGTACGTGAGCGTCACGCCGCCCTTGACATAGCCGTCCTTGCGGCTGTATTCGCCAAGCCCGTCCATGTCGAGCTTTGGCACTTTGAACTCGTTGGCGCCAGTGAGGTGCACGAGCACATCAGCCGTGTCCAGCACGGCGGTCTTTGACCCCTGCTTGTATACGTCGTCCAAAAGGTCTATGTACTTTTTGAACAACTCGATGTTGTTTTCTCTGGCCATAAAAAAAAATTACTCCTTGCTTGTCAACGGAGGCAGCCCCATGACCTCGCGCGCTTTCGCGTCGTCATCGCCATTGGATTTTTTTCCCCCGCCCATCTTCGTCACCACAGGCGGCGTCGGCTTGCTGTCATCGACAAGTATGTTCTTGCCGTCTTTGACAATGGACTTGAAAAGCTCGTCGATGCCTTGTCCCTTGCTCTTGTCGTCTTTAAGCATCTCGCCCAGCTTCGCAGCAATGGCGTCGCGGGTTATGCTGTTTACGAACTTCTTGCCTGTCAGAAAGTCCTTGACTTTCGCCGCCTGCTCCATTGCGGCTATCTTCGCCGCGCTCTCTTCCTGCGACTTTTTCAGCTCCGCCTTGTACTTTTCGACATCTGCCTTCGTCTGCTCATAATCCTTGAACTTCTCCATTGTTGCATTTGCGGCCTCCAGCTGCGCCTTGATGTCGTCGTAGTCCGCGTACTTCCCTTTTGCCGCAGTAATGTCCTTGCCGTTGGCGGCCATTATTGCGTCAATCGTTTTTTTTGGCGGATTGAGAGCTTTCAGCAGCCTCTCCAAAAAATCGCGCTTCATGTAAAAACTCCTACGCATGTTGTTACGCCCTGCCGAGCAATAGAGTTCGGCAGATTACGCGCTGCCGTCCGCGATACGACGGCTTGAAGCCGTCATACATATATAGTCATTTTTGTTTTCCGCAAATGTATAGTATTTTGTATAGCGATTTTTGTAAAAATTTTTTATTTTTCTGCATTTTTTTTGAAAAAAGTTGTTGACAAATAATCAAAAATGTGCGATATTATACATGTAAGCGATTGACGCTTATGAAAAAAAACTAAAGAGGTGCGTTATGAAGAAGATGACAAAAGAAGTTTTTGCGAGCTTTGAAAAGAAATACGTAAAGCTCGTTGCTGATGACGGCAGACTCGCGGCTTTCTTTGACGGTGACGAAATGGTGATGTCTTGGATAGATGTCAACAGTTTTAAATTCGTGCCAATCGCAGAATATGATAAGTTTGAGCTTGACAATATCGGCAATAAATACGTCGATGATTGGTTTGAAAAGAAGACGGCAGGCATGTCGTTCGATGAAGCGCTGGAAATGGTGGTAGAGTCGGCGTCTGATTATGACAAGCACGTTATCGCCAGTCTTAACAACCGCATTGCTTAATAAAGATCGCCCCTGCTTGCGGCGGGGGTAAAATGAAACACTTGGAGGTTTGATTATGAAATTCGGAATTCAAACGATGGACAGTGGGTGTGACTACACGGTAGTTGATTCTTTGGCGGCGGCAGAAAGCTGGGTAACCACGTATCTTTACGAGCTTGAAAGAGACGGGGCTAATTACATTCAAATTGTCGATGCCGACAATCCAGACAATGTAATATTCTACGAGAATGTAAAGTGGGTTGACGGCAAGTCCAATATTGCCGAGATTGCGGAACGCATCGCGGCATTGGCAGAGGGAGCCTACTGATGGGCGGTAAGGGCAGCGGGGGGAAGCGCCCCCGCGCTGGTCGCCCGCGCGGCTCGGTGAAAACAGCGCACGCGGAGTACGTGACGCTATCAATAGCGATGAAGCGCGCATCTAAAGAGAAGATAAAGGCTGCTGCTGCTGCTGCTGGCAAGAGCGTGAGCCGCTTTCTTGTCGACGCGGCTTTGAAATGAAACGGAGGCACAAGAGGTGGTGCGATACCCTGTGCCCCCAACTCCGATTGCGCGGAGCTTATTCAACATCTTTTTGACTTGCGCATCAGCATTGCCCTGACGGCTATGACAAGCAGCGCGAGCCCGCACGTCACGCCAATCCATATGCGCCACGCAATCGGCGCGAAGAGCACGGCTACAGCCGCGCCGACGACAAGCACGACGACTGCAATCACGTACAGCCACGCGCTCGTCAATACGGCGAAAATTTTCTTCAGCATAAGAATTAACCTCCTGTTATTTTCTCGCGGCTCTCGTCGCCGCGTAGGTTATCGTTATCGCCACTGGCAGTGCCGCCGCCAGCGCTATTGAGGCGGCTCGCCATCTCCTCAAAGAGCCCTCGCGCTTCTGCAACGTTTCGCTTAAGCTCTGCGAGCGTGCCCGCTCTGCTGTCAAGGCATCTGTCAATGTCTCCCGCGATTCTTGCGCACTCTGCAACTGCCTCTGCAAGTCCTCTAGCAGCACCCTCTGCATCTCGTCTTGCAAGCTCAATGCGTTCAAGTTCTCGTCTATCCTGTCCCAGACGGATTGACAGTACAGTGATTGTGCCGTAAGAGACAAGCAGCACAACAAAAAGACCGATTGAAATTTTTTTCCATGTCTCATCTTTCCACATCTCATTTTTCCCACTTGCTGAACTCCGCGCGGTTGGCAATGACGATGTACGACACCATGCCGATTGCCCACAGCGCCACCCATGTCTTGACGCTCAACAGCTTTTTCGCCCTTTCACCTCTCACTCCGCCGCTCCTACTGGTACAGCTCGCGTATCTGCACGAGCCGCTCTATCACCTCGCGCGTCCAGTTGCACATGCGCTTTTTGAATTCTTGCGTCTTATACTCGTCATTGATATTGAAGCTGTACACGAGCGCGCATACTTCCTCCTGCTTTATCTCAACGTACATTCCCGTTGTCGCAACGTGGTTGAACGTGACCCACTTGACTACTTCATCATACACCCTCTCAAGGATGTACTTGGCAAAGTAATCGTCTTTTTTATTGCCGATTAGCTTCGACTCCAAACTCATAATGTACACATGCGCCCATTCTATTTGTCGACGTATAATCGCGCGCTCTTTCTCGTCCTTTCCAATCCTTACCGACTTCGTGCGCACGTTTATCAACCCGATTTTCGCAAAGAATGCCACAACGAGTACTGCCGCCATTATGAAGGCGAGAACGGCAATGGCGTTCTCGTTGGTGAGCACGCTGCCTATCGCTTCCCACATCAGATGCCTGTATCCTCGCGCTCAATCGCATGGCGCACTGTATTACGGAATTCATGCAGCAGTTCGGGGCGGCGCGTCCACAGCAGCGGGCAGTCCTTCCACCCGACGACATCATGGTGCGTCGTTATGTCGTCTGGCGCAAGCCCGTGACGCGTGCATATGTCGGCGCACAGCTCCGCCGCCGCGCCAAGCGTCGCCTGCGTGAAATTTCCCGCCCAGTCGGTCGGGCACAGCTCTATGCCTATCGTCACATGGTTTGGCGATGAGCCAGCCGTAGCGTAACGCCCGAAGCGTCGGCGCGCCTCGTCGGTGTACACCCTGCCGCTTTCGGGGTCTGGCTGCGAGCTCCCGCAATGATAGGCTACCTCGCTTTCAGGCACGCACTGCACGATGCCGCCGTCGGTGCCGATGATGTAGTGCGCGGAGCCGTAGCCGTTTGTTCCGTTTTTTCGCGATTCAAAATAGTTGCGGTTCTGCACCGCCGTCGCGTTGGGATTGGCAGTCCAGTGCATCACAATCCCCATGACGCGAAGCAGCTTGAGCTGCGGACGCGACCATTCGTTTGGCGTTAATAAATTTTCCTCAATCTTCATGCCTGCGTCCTCTCCCCTATGCCCCTAATATGAATCGCGGGCGAATGTATAAGTCTGGCTCTGTCGCCTCAACATATGAGGCACAATAACTGTTACAACAAAAAGCCTCATCAGTAGCAACATCTCGTAGCCATAACATTTTCCCCATTGAGCTCCTGTTAAAAAAGAAAAGAGGCAACCGAAATGCAGTCCCAGTGTCATAACCGCTACTGCTATACACAATAGAGCCGTAATACTCAATCTCGCTCATTAAGATAGCTTGTACGTATGTATTGTCATTAAATGAACTCATACCATATCTGTGGACAGTCCTGTTTTCTTTGTTTTTGTCTACAGATATCGATATAAATTCTGCTGTAGTTTTTAAATGCGTTCCAAACTCCGCATAGAGCTGCTCATTTATGCTCGCCCCTTCGTCGATATTACCCTCCGTCGCTACCGCTCCGATAATTACTGTATTCATCCTGCTGCCCTTGTACCCGTATATGGCCGTGTCTTTTACGTCCATCGGGCCTATCCCAAAATGTTGTACGCCCCCGAACCCTTTACCAGCTACCATTACTGCACAATTATAATTTATGCTATAATATGGAAAAATTTCTGACGTGCCAAGCCCCGCAATCGTCACATAATCAGAGCCCTCTTCATAGCTTCCTGGCGCTGTAATCGCACGGCTCATTTTAAAAAAATCTCCGATGTAAATATCTTCAAAAGGCCTATAGCCGCCAGTCCCGTCAATCCGTTCCCAAAGCGATCCGTCGGCATAGTACTCCGTTATGTCTTTCGGCACGTTGCGCGGAATGTTGTGCGTAAACTCAATTGGAGAAGGGATGCCAAATGAGAAAGCGATGTTCTTTGCGGTGTTGTCGCCAGACGTGCTGACGCTTGCGGTCGGCTTCGCACTCACGTCAAGACGGTTGGCTTCTGCCGTTATCTCGCCGAAACCAGCGGCATCGCCTTTCTCGCCCTGCAAACCTTTCTCGCCCTGCAAACCTTTCTCGCCCTGCTCGCCTTTCTCGCCCTGCAAACCTTTCTCGCCCTGCTCGCCTTTCTCGCCCTTCTCGCCTTTCTCGCCCTGCTCGCCTTTCTCGCCCTGCAAACCGTAAATGTTAGGAATTATCAAGCCCGTATAATCTGCCATTTTTTTACCCCACAAAACAAACGTTTATTTTTCCCGCAAGACAAGTGACGCGAAGACCCGTGACGCTGTTGGCAAGCATCACTACCTTGTCGTCGCTATATGACGGGTGCTCTGCATCTATTAAATCCCAATAGCCGCCAGTGCCGTCGCTGCCGATTGTGTCAGCCCTGTTGCAGCAGCATTCTATCTTGAATTTTATCTCGCCGTCATACCCGCGCTGCTTGTGCACCGCGCACGTAATGGCGGCAACTCGGTCGGGCGGGTTTATCCAGCAGCCTGCCGCACCCTCTGTTGCGTCAAGGTCTGTTTCAACGCTTATGCCAGTTGTGCCTGACCGAGCTCTTGGCTCAACACGTCCATAGCTCATTGCTCCACCTCGCTTTGTTCAGATTTCACTTGTTCAGCGCCCTCTCCGTCGGCAATCTTCTTGCTCAGCAGCAGCCGCTGGAACAGCGCTACCGCCGCATCACGAGACAGGTGCTCTATCAGCGCGGCGTATGTCTCTTCTGTTATAATCCTGCTCATATATATATAGTCATTTCAAATGCTTGTTTTTAAGCGCCCTGCTTCCCGCCGTCCGTGCCGACATATTCCCGCGCGTAGTCGCGCCGTATGCCCGTCTGGCGGCAGAACTCGCGCGCCTGCGCCTGCCATTGCCCCAGCTTAATTCTTGCGGCGGTATTGTCCTCTCCAATCTCTCCGAGCGCGTCAGCTTGCAGCTTGTACTTGCGTACGGCGCGCTCAACGCCGCGCAGCTTCTGCTCCGCCTCGTAACGCGTCATCTCTTTCCCGTTGTACCTTACGGAGGCGTCTTTCATTTCGTCAAGCTCGCCGTTTGAATACAGCAGCTTCGTGCCCGGTATGTACGGATAGTACGAATGGCGGCAGTTGATGCCGCACAGCCCGTCAACCTCGCCAAGCCCGCACACCGTGCGAAGCTCGTCGGCAGTGTATATCTTTCCCTGCCACGCCTCGTGTTCGGGGCGCGCACCGACATGCGCCGAAACCTCGAACAGCTCCACGTCGAGCGCTGCCGCATTGTCAAGCGTCTGCCTGCTTGCCGCCTGATTTATTCCGGTTAAAACGTTCATGCGGACTGCGCTTTCTATGCTTCTGTGGATTGTCTTGCCGCTGCCAGTGTACTCAACGGTATGCACGCCTTTTGCCGCAAGCTCGTTCACCGCGTTTTTCAAAGCGTCCTGATAGCTGAATGCGCCGCTTGCCGCCTGCATGTACGCGCCATTCGCCGCGCTTATAAAATCGCTCTGCGCCGTATCGGCTATTGTCATGGTCAGCCTTGACAGGTTGCCAAACGTCTTTATAGCGCCGCCATGAGCTGCTTCTGCCGCAGTTTTTGCGTCGCCGCCTGCCTGTCCAACTTCCGTTTTCCCCGCAGTCGCCTCCAGCAGCTGCTTTTGGCTTGCGCTCATATTGCGTTTAGCCGCCTTGACCATGCGCATGTCATTTGCAGCGGCTTTCTTCATCGCCTCGTCAAACGTTGCAAGCAGCTGCTTCTGCACCTGCCTGTCGTACCTTGCAAGCCTCTTGCTGACGTCATTGCGAAGCGCGCCAATCTCTGCCAGCACCTGCGCCTGACGCTGCGTAGCGTCGGTTGTCCTGCCGAGCCGCTTCAACCGCCGCGCCATGTCAATTATAATGTCGTGCTCGAGCTGCGCGTATATCTTTACGATGTCGTCAGAGCAGGAAGCAAGATAACTCGATGAGAGCATTCCGCAACCTACAGCACAAACGCGCCTTGCTGCGCCTCGCTCTTCATGGCTTCGACAGCCCGCACGGCTGTAGCCTCGTCCTCCCCATAGAACTTCATGCGGTACTCGACTTTGGACATCACTCCGTTGGACACTTCCTGCATCGCAATCTGCTTTTCACTCGTCGGGTCTTTGCGCAGCGCGTCATTCCACGTTACTGTTATGCTGCTGTCATTTGAGCCGAGCCCATATGCCGCCGCCATGTGCGCAAAAACCTCTGCGCATGCGTGGTACTTCTGCTCAATTTCGTCCTCAATCGTATCAACGATTGAATAGAATGACTTGCGCCCGCCCGTGTATTGGGTAGCCGTCTGCGGCACGTCGCCCAAGTCGCTTATCGCGCCCTTGCCGATGTTCATCGTCATCTCTATGCGGCGGAAAACCTGCTGCAAAAATTGCGCCTGTTGTTCAGTGCGCAATGCAGGCGAATATTCACATATCTTGTCCCCGTCCTTGCCGATGTTGCCGTCGACTTCTACGACAAGGTTCTTCAGCTTCGGCGCGAGCGTAGTATTGACTATATTTCCGTCGCGCGTCTGTCGGCGCACGAACAAATCGCTGTCGGCAAAGACAACTTTCTCCCCAAGCTCCTGCTCGTTGACCATGCGGTGATATTGCATGTCAGCGTCCTTTATCAAGTCTTTGACGCTCCATATAAGCGATACGGGCACATCGGAGCCGTCTATTTTGTTAATAATATGTGAGCGGAATTCAACAATCATCGGATGCGCTACGTTCTGCCATACATACGACGGCGTAATATCTGCCGTCTGGCTGCATGCGGTCAGCGCCGTTTTTGACAGCACCCCGCCGTCGTTGCGGTACAACGTGCTTTCAACTGCATGATTGCCGTTGTCATATTCATGCCTTTCTATCAGCACAAATTTTCTGCCTTTTTCAGCGATATTTTTTATGACCAGCGCCGAAAGCAGCGTGCCGTCAAAGTCATACTTCATCGGGAGATAGTTGCCGAGCGGCAGCGCCTCGTATTGCAGCTTTTCATTCACAAATAACGGGCGTATAACGCAGCCGCCGACGAGCGATATGTATTGAACCAGCTTTGTTACATTGGCATTCAAATGCTCCATTGCGGGGCTGATTGCCTCATTGCGAGCTTCTACGCCAATCTCCTGCATTACGGTCTCCGCTAACATTCCTGCTATCTGGTCTGGAATGCCGCAGCTTTCCGCCTTGCCGTTCCATGCAGCATTGTGCGTCATTATCGCATTGCACGTCTTTATCGCGTCAAACATCTCCGCGCTGATGCCTACATCAATGCCTGTTACCTGTTCTATTGTCTTTTTGTTAAAAAAATTCAGCAAATTCATAAAAAAAAACCTTATCTTTTCAAGCATAAATTAACCCTGCTAATATAGTCATTATGCGCCTTTCTTGCGCCATATTTCTTCAAGCGCATACCTCGTGAGCGCAAGATAATGGTCTGGCTGCCCCTGCGGGTAGCCAGACATCACCTCTCCCGTGCGCTTGTCAATCTCGTACTCGTAAAGTGTGAACTCGTCGGTTGCGTGCGGGCATCTGGCGGGGTCGATTACTATGCGCCGCAGAGATTGCAGCCACTTGAATCCTGCGTCCAAGCTGCCGACACCCTTTATGGCTCCGCGCACGTTGCTGCCCCACTGGTTGAAGTCGGCTATGCTCTTCGGCTCCGCGCTGTCTGCAATTATTCTGTCAACGGCAATGCTCATGCCGCGCGCTTCCATGTGCGCCGCAGTAGCCTTGTACGCCTCGTAATTGCCGTGCTTGTACAGGTACAGCTCGTCAAATATGTACAGCTCGTTTTTAGCCATGTCGTAGCTCATCGCGCCATATGCGTACGGGTCGGGGAAGTACCCCCAGTCGATGCCCCTGTACACCCAATCGAATGCCGCTATTTCTCTGTCCGTAATCTCGCGAAGCTCAACATTTTCAAATACATTCTTCCCCGTTCCCGTCGCTATTCCAAGAAATATGTTTTCATAAGCAAGTTTGTTAGTTGCTTTGGCGTGCTCGATTTCGTTCATCAATGCATCGCCTAGCCATTCGCGCGGTATGTCTAGGTAGGTGGTGTGGAATACAATGCGGTCTTTCTTCGACATCCGCGCATCTATATTGCACCAATGCCGCGCCGAGCTCGGCGGATTATACGACTCAAAAACATAGAACTTCGAGCCGCCGCGCATCGCAGACACTTTCACATTCTGTATCTCTGTTGATGAAAATTCCGTTTTTTCCTCAAACCATATGAGCGCAAAGTACCCTTGCGCAACTTTGATTGATTTTATCTTCTCCGCGTTGTCGCAGCCAACGAAGATGATATATTGCTTTGCTCCGCTACTCCGCTGATAGACAATCGGCAGCGCGCTTGTCTCTGACTTCGGTATTTTAAACCTGTCTTGCAAACCGAGCTTGCTTATCGCCCATGCAATTTGCTCAAATACACTACGCCGCAGGTTCTTCGCGGTCTTGCGCACAACCAGCGCGTTGAACTGCGGGAACATCACAATCAGTATCACGATGCACAGCGATATGAAAGACGACTTGCACGAGCCGCGCCCGCCCGTAAGCGTGTACTCGGTGTACTCGTGCTTCATCACCCAGCGGAAAAGCGTGTTGTATTTTTTCGTAAACAGCGTGTCTGATTTAATCGTCATTCTCGCCGTCCACAATCTCTATCTTGATTTCGGTGTCGTCTTTCAGTTCGTCAAACGGCAAGTATGGCTGTTCTCCATAGCCGCGTTTTCTGCCTTTGGTGGCAAGGATAAAGCGTATCATTGCGCCGTCGCCATTGCGTGCCTGTGCATATGCCTTGCCCTCCACCACGTCAAGCCCTGTCTCAAGCTCGCCGTCAAACGCTTCCCGCGTTTCTTCGTATCGCTCTATATTTGCTTTAGCAGTGTGCCAGTCGCAATGAAGTGCAAGCGCTATGGTAGATACAATGCCGCCGCTATCCTTTATCGCGTCAAGAATATCCTGTTTTTTGAATATCTTTTTTCTTCTGCCCACCGTAGTCCGCCTTTTTCGGATTTTTGGACTTACTCAACCCTGCGGGTGAAACCGCGCTCCATGCACTCGAAAAGCGGCATGGTGTCATTTGCGTAAGATATTATCATATAATTATATAGTCATTTTAAAGTTGCTTTTCCATTTCTTTTCTCATCATTATTTGAAAATCATTAAAATTTTTTGTTATTTCGGCGCATGCTTCGTTGTAGTCCATGCCGTCGAAGCAATATTCATTCCCAAGACTTCGCCACGCGCACCCTTTGCCGTCTTCGTGAATACTATTCTCACAATCCTTGCATCGTATCAGTAAATCCTGTTCCGCCCTCCCAGCCTTGTACGCCTTTCTCATGTCGTTCACAGAATACATTGGCGTTTCCGACTTTCGCGCGTTGAGAGTATCGTCAGTTTTAATCCATTCGTCAAATCTCATAATCACCCCCATATGTCGACCTTTTTATTATTTACACGCAATGAAAAAAAATTCTCTCGTCCAACGTCATAAACACGCAGCCGTTTTTGGAGCGATTTAAAATGCCCGAACGTTAGTAACATCTTATGCGCTCCATGCGGCTTCCCATCGGCAGCACCTTAATTACGACTTTTCTCATTCTTCTCCTCGACTTCCTTCGCTATCTCTGCCTCCGCGTCAATGCCGCTAATTTCCTTGAAAATCTCATTGTTCCAGTTGGGGAGCGCAAGCAGCTTTTTATGCTCTTTGACACTCGCATTGTCCCATGCAATACGGAAGGCTTCTTTGTATGTGAGATTTTTAAGAAAGCCCCCGCAAGTTTCAATATCAACCTTATGCGCTTCTTTTTCTTCTTCCGTTGCAGTGTCGCTGCTTACCCACGCAGTCAAGTTAAACCATAAGAAGCTAGGAAAGTCCATTTCTTCACGTGATATTTCGGTTTCCTTGTTAAAAATGCGCACAAGCGGAGTGTCAGTATTAAAATAGCCGCTGTTCCAGTCCCCGCTGTTCCAGCCCCCGCTGTTGTAGTCACCGCTGTTGTAGTGCCCGCTGTTGTAGTGCCCGCTGTTCTTATTCCCGCTGTTGCAGTGCCCGCTGTTGTAGTGCCCGCTGTTCTTATTCCCGCTGTTCTTGTTCCCGCTGTTGCTGTCCCCGCTGTTCCAGCCCCCGCTGTTCCAGTCCCCGCTGTTGTAGTCACCGCTGTTGCAGCTCCCGTTATTGAAAACACTGTATTCGTTCATCTCCTCGCGAGGAATTTCACGCAATATGGTAATTTTGTTCGTACCATACTTTCTTCCGTCACCAACGATATCACCTTCCGCAATTACTTCGCAAACCCTGCTTTCAGAAATGCAATAACAGCTAACGCTTTCTATCCTGTGCAATTCGCGGCAAAAATGAAACACCTTGTCCGTACACAACTCAATTTCATCCTTCTTGTAGGGCTTTTCGTATGTTTTCCCAACTTCATACTGAAAACCGTTGCATTGCAAGTTATTGTCAAACGCTTTATACCCAATCATTATAACCTCCTGCCGTCTTTTGCAAAAACAATTCAAATGCGCTTGCATCTACAAAGTCAACCAACTCGTCAGCGTTAGAGCGGTAGAACAGCGCATGCACAACTCCGTGCTTGATTACGCTCATGAAGCTGCTTTTCACGTGCCAGCCCTTGCGCGTCTTGTACCGCCGAAGCACGTACTCGCACGCCGCAACAGCCTTGTCCTGCACCTCGTCGCAATCAAGGCGCAGCCTCTTGGCAGCGCACATGCTGCGCACCATGCCCAATGCGACCTTGTAAGACAACTTCCACAGCCCGTCCCATGCATCGCTGCTGCCATATTGCAGGTACTCGTACTGCAAGTTTAGGAGCCGCTCGTTGTCGTCCTTCGGCTCGTTGAAATAGGGCAGGGCGGGCTTCTGGCTTTCGGTCTTGCTATCGCCTTCTTCCTGCAACCCGTCAAAATCAAATTCACTCTGCAATCCTCATCACCGCCTCCACTGCTGCTACACCCTCCAGCTTTCGCAGCCGTCGGTGGCTATCAGGCATTTTGTCGGGTTGAGCCTGTCAATCACGCCTGCGCCCGCATATTCCGAAAATTCCGCCAACTCCATGTTGCTTATGAGCATCGTGCTTCCTGTGCGCATGTCCGCTATGTCAAAAAGCGCGTCCTGCTCCCACTGCGTCTGCCGCCGCCCTATCTCGTCAACGACCAGAAAGTTAAACAGGTTCATCTCCCGCGCAATGTCCTCGCGCCGCTCGCGCGCGTTGTACCCGTCGGCGTTCTTGTACCGCGCCGACAGCTGCACGCCAGTCGTGTAGCCGCACGACCAGC